>DNJI01000043.1:0-4953 GCA_003489145.1 Gammaproteobacteria bacterium
GCCTGTTAATGGATAAGAAAATTCAATTTTGGCCTCATATTCAACTTCAGATGATTTTGAATAAGTTGAATAATTACCCTTATTGTCATCTTTTGTTGCGCTGATGGTGAAATCAAAATCAGCCAATTGTGAATTTTGATAAGTCCTGACACTGCGTGAATTTTTAAGTTGTTCAATTTCAATACGCTTAATATCACGAATTGACTGCTGGAAATAGCTATACAAATCTTCAATTAACTGCGCTCGAACCGTCCAATTAATCTTAAGTGGGTTTTGAGCAAGGTCAAACCCATCTAACAAAATTGAGAGCGATCGCTGTTCTGCTTTTAATTTAGATTCCAACTCTAGCAATAAACGTTGAATCTTATTGATAGAGCGCTGTAGTGTAATCTTACTGATACGACTAGCACCTTTCTGTATAAGAATTTCAAGTATCTTTTCAGATTGCTCAAGACGCTTCCTGACAATAGAAATTTGAGTGTTATAGCTAACCCAATCTAAGAAAATTATCAATTTTTCTTCAATAAAATCTTCTTTAGTTTCAGCCAAAGCAAGTTTTTCATCCTCAAAATCCAGTACCGCTAAATCATAGGTTTTTTGATCAACCACGCCACCTTTATTTTTAAGTAGTGGCAAGGTCCAACTGATTGAGGCATCATCTAAATATTCTGTGGTATTTTTATCCGTTTGATAACCGTTTTTATCATGCATTTCTTCATTTTTAACCGGTAAAGACTTGTCATAAGAAATACTGAGTTCTGAGCCGTTAGAGAAAAATTTCTTAGTTAAATCACTTGAGAATTTTCTAACTTCTTGCGAGGTTGATTTGGCGTAATCAGTTGTTGAGGTGTAGTCATATTTGGTTTTATTTTTATTGATACGCCCCAATTCACCGCCAATAGTCCAATCCCAATCGCCATAATTTGCCTTATCACCCTCCATCTCAATTTGTTTAATGGTGAGATTAATCTGCTCTTTTTCAAAGAAAATATTGTTAGACAATAAAGATTGAACAAACTCAGATTCGCTTAAAGCATTAACCGATGAAGGTACTATAAATAGGATTAAAAATTTAACTGTAGACTTGTGCATTGAAAATTTGACAGAAAAGTTCGGCTGTTTTTTGTGTGTCATACAGTGCAGAGTGTGCACTCGCATCATTCCATTCAATATCAGCAACACGAATCGCTTTAGCGAGTACCGTTTCACCGTAATAAAGTGCCGACAAACTCACTGTATCAATGGTTGAAAATTGATGAAAAGGGTTTTTTAAATTACTACGATTACTGGCCGCATACAAAAATCCTAAATCAAAAAAAGCATTGTGCCCTACTAAAATTGAACGTGTGCATTCTTCAGTTTTCATTTCAGCTCTGGCCGTTTTAAAAATCTCGCCCAAAGCTTGCTTTTCACTCACCGCCATGCGCAAAGGATTATCAACATCAATACCGTTAAACTTTAACGCACTTGGGTCTAAGTTTGCTCCTTTAAAAGGGGTTACATGAAAATGCACGGGCTCTTTTGGGTAATAGACACCCTGATCATCAATGCCAATAATAATCGCACAGATCTCAAGCATAGCATCGGTCTGATCATTAAAACCACCAGTTTCAATATCAATCACAATAGGCAAGTAACCCCTAATACGGTCTTTAATTTTCATCATTGAATATCCATAAAGAAAATCGAAGAATTACGTTGATGATTAAATAAAGCTTGGCGCTTTTTAGGTAACTCATTAATTTCCATTCGTACAAAACCTTGTTTTAAAAACCACTGAGTGTTGTGCTTGGATAGTGCAAAAATTTTAGAAAAATTGGCAATACGTGCTTTTTGCATGATTTCATTCAATAATTTAGCTGAAAAACCTTGATTTTGCACGTCTTTTGACACCGCTAAGGCATAAATCTCACCCATTTTTCCTTCTTTACAGTCTTTCAAGCCTGCACAAGCCACCAACTTATCAAAATTTCGCAAAAAAACGAAATCATCAATATTGTTATTAATTTGATCAAAAGTTCTAGGCAAAATTCTACCCTCCTGTACAAAGGGCTCAATTAAATCTAATATTTGCTGTGCTGTATCCAATTCGCGCTAAAAGGCTTTGAGAAAAACCTTATTTTAGTCTAAAATTTAGTGTTTTTAGCAAACGAAATATAGATTATGTCTAATACAAGAAAATACTCCTCTCAAGTGGTTGATGGTTACGAGCGCGCACCTTCTCGTGCGATGCTTTACCCAGTAGGCTTTACAAAAGAAGATTTTAACAAGCCTCAAGTCGGTATCGCTTCCACTTGGTCGATGGTGACGCCTTGTAATATGCATATTAATAGACTCGCTGATGAGGCAGAAATAGGTGTTAATGGTGCTGGTGGTAAGGGTGTTATTTTTAACACAATAACCATCTCAGATGGTATTTCTATGGGTTCTGAGGGTATGAAGTATTCATTAGTTTCTCGCGAGGTGATTGCAGACTCAATTGAAACAGTGGTTGGCTGTCAGGGCTTTGATGGTGTGGTTGCAATCGGTGGTTGTGATAAGAATATGCCAGGTTGTATTATTGGTCTCGCACGTCTTAATCGTCCAAGTATTTTTGTTTACGGCGGTACGATTCAACCAGGCAAAAACCATACTGACGTGGTTAGTGTATTTGAGGCAGTGGGTCAATTTGCTAACAACACCATTGATGCAATCGAGCTTGAAAATATTGAAAAAACAGCCATTCCTGGTCCGGGCTCTTGTGGTGGTATGTACACTGCCAATACTATGGCGTCAGCCATTGAAGCGCTCGGCATGAGCTTGCCAAACTCTTCCGCGCAAGATGCAATTTCATCTGATAAAGATAGAGATTGTATTCGTTCAGGTGGAGCAGTTCTTAATTTACTTGAAAAAGACATAAAGCCACGTGACATTATGACCATGAAGGCGTTTGAGAATGCGATTACTGTCATCATCACTTTAGGCGGTTCAACCAATGCAGTGCTACATTTAATCGCTATGGCTGATGCTGCTGGTGTTGATCTAAACATTGATGATTTCACTCGTATTGGTGCTAATGTACCGGTACTTGCTGATCTTAAGCCATCAGGTAAATATATGATGAGTGAATTAGTGGCTATTGGTGGAACTTTACCTTTAATGAAAATGTTACTAGATGCTGGACTATTGCACGGTGATTGCATGACAGTCACTGGAAAAACAATGGCCGAAAATTTAGCTGATGTTAAGCCATACAATGATTTACAAGATGTTATTAGACCGCTTGATAATCCAATAAAGAAAGATTCACACTTGCGCATATTGAGAGGCAATTTGGCGGTAGATGGCGCAGTAGCCAAAATTACCGGCAAAGAAGGTCTGAGCTTTAAAGGCGTGGCTAAATGTTATGGTCGTGAGGAAGAAGCACTTGCCGCTGTATTAAATGATGAAATTAAAGCAGGCGATGTGATTGTGATTCGTTACGAAGGCCCTGCCGGTGGCCCTGGTATGCGTGAAATGCTTGCACCTACTTCTGCCGTTATGGGTAAAGGCCTCGGTGGTAAAGTAGCCCTAATTACAGATGGTCGATTCTCAGGTGGTACACATGGTTTCGTGGTGGGTCACATCACTCCTGAAGCGTTCAAGGGCGGTGTATTAGCCGTAGTTGAAGATGGTGACGAAATTCTAATCGATGCTGAAAATAACGTATTAGAACTCTTGGTTGATCAATCTATTATCAAGGAGAGATTATCTCATTGGACACAACCTACACCAAACTATACTAAAGGTGTATTGGCTAAATTTGCTAAGCTTGCCAAATCCGCTTCTGAAGGTGCTGTGACTGACTAGAGTTTTGGTTTTTAATGTAATAAAAAAGGAGGCTTTCGCCTCCTTTTTTTTATTTGTTGATTAATCAGCTGGAGTAAAGACCATTTGCCGATCATCCAGGCTAACTGAGGCAACCTGAATCTTAATCGTGTCACCGAGTTGGAAGGTTCTTCCTGTGCGCTCACCCTTAAGTTGGTGATGAACATCATCAAAAATGTAGTAATCATCTTTCATATCACGCATAGCAATCATGCCCTCAACAAACACATCGGTAAGCTCAATAAAGATACCAAAGCCTGCTACACCAGAGATCACACCGTTAAAGGTGTCTCCAACTTTGTCACGCATGTATTCACATTTCAGCCACTGCTCTACATCACGCGAAGCGTCATCTGCTCGACGCTCTGTTACCGATAAATGCGCACCAGTTTCAATCATTTTTTTAGAAGGCTTTCTTTTCTTTTTATCTAGTACACGGTTAATAGCACGATGTACTAAGAGGTCAGGATATCTTCTAATGGGTGAAGTAAAGTGTGTGTAATCATCGAATGCTAAGCCGAAGTGCCCTTCGTTCGCAGGCGTATACACCGCTTGCTTCATGGTGCGAAGTACAACCGTTTTAATGATATTTTCATCATCACGACCTTTGGCATCTACTAATACTTTAGCAAAGTGTTTTGATTCTGGCTGCACGCCACCCTCAAGTGTCAAACCTACCGCTGTTAGGAACTGACGAGTCGTCTCTACTTTTTCAGCCGTAGGCTTAGGGTGGATTCGGTAAAGGAAGTCTTCTTCATTGTGCGCCAAGAATTTGGCTGTGGCTTGGTTAGCCATCAGCATGCATTCTTCAATAAGCTTGTGTGCATCGTTGCGAGAACGAGCAATAATATCATCGATCTTACCTTTATCGTTAAATATGATTTGTGACTCAATACGATCAAAATCCATCACTCCACGCTTGGTTCTGGCTGCTTTAAGTGCTTTATATAAATCGTATAAAGTATTTAGATTGTCTAACACCGATGCGTATTCACTAGTTAATGCTTGGTCATGATGCTCTAGGATTTGACTAACTTTGGTGTAAGTTAGGCGTGCATGAGACAGCATAACCGCTGGGTAGAATTTATAATCTAATAAATTACCTTC
>DNJI01000043.1:5351-7404 GCA_003489145.1 Gammaproteobacteria bacterium
CCATTTGATAAAGCTTCAGGCAGCATTGGCACCACACGACGTGGGAAATATACTGAATTACCACGATCAATGGCATCATTGTCTAAGTCTGAACCTTCTATTACATAATGTGAGACGTCGGCAATGGCAACGACTAACTTCCAACCCTTATTGGTTGGCTCAGCAAACACAGCGTCATCAAAATCACGTGAATCTTCGCCATCAATGGTGACAAGCTTCATATCAGTAATGTCAATACGGCCTTTCTTATCTTCATCAGTTACTACTGTTGGTAATTCAGCTGTTTGTGCTAGCGCTTCTTCTGAAAAATCAACCGGGATGCCATTACGATAAAGTGCAGAATCAGTTTCTACACCCTCATCCATGTAGTTGCCTAAAATTTGAGTAATCTTACCAACCGCTAGACTTTTGAATGTTGGTGATTTTATGATCTCAACAATAACGATTTGCTCATCGGTGTTGTCTTCAGTCACTTCAGAAATATTGATCTTGTTACGAATGCGTTTATCATCTACAACAACGTAAGCATTATCCTGGTCTAGGTGTAAACGACCCACAACGGTTTTAATACTTTCAATGACTTTAACAATTTGTGCATCGCCACGTTGATTAAGCAGGCGAGCTTTAACCTTGTCACCATGAAAGACCAGCTGCATTTCTTTTGAAGAAAGACGTAAATCCTTACCTCCTTCCTCTAGTTTGATAAAGCCAAAACCCTTAGGGTTGGCAATCACTGTGCCTATCATTATTCCACTTTTACCGCTGAAAATACTAAATACACCATCACGGTTACAGCTAAGTTGCTGATCACGAACCATGGCTTTTAGTCGATGTGTTAGTGGTTTTTTTTGTTTGCCGTCAACCTTTAATAAATCGTATAGGTCAAATTTGGTTAAAGGTTTTTCTTTAATAAATTCAAGAATATACTCCCTTGATGGGATGGGGTTGTCGTATTTTTCTGATTCTCTTTTTTGGTGGGGGTCGCTCATAATTTACTCGTCAAATGGATGTTTAAGGATTAATGTCTCGTCACGATCTGGGCCAGTAGATAAGATATCAATTGGCAAACCAGAAAGCTCTTCCACCTTGCGAATGTAATTTTGTGCTTCAATCGGCAATGAATCGAATGAAGAGGTTCCAATGGTTGAAGTGTTCCAACCTGGCATTTCAATATAAACTGGTTTGGCGTCTGCATACCCTTGGGCATCATATGGAGGCGTTGTTACTTCTACGCCGTTTAGTTCGTAAGCAATACAAATTTTGATACTGTCTAAGGAATCTAACACATCAAGCTTGGTTAAACAAATACCGGTTACTGCGTTAAGGTTGAATGAACGATTAAGTGTTACCATGTCTAACCAACCACAACGACGCTGACGTCCTGTGGTTGCGCCAAATTCACACCCTACTGTGCCTAGTGTTTTGCCAATTTCATCACCTTCATCAGTCGACACATCATAAATTAACTCTGTTGGGAATGGGCCACCACCAACACGTGTGGTATAAGCTTTAACAATACCAACCACATAGTCAATATCGGTTACACCCACGCCAGAGCCAGTAACTGCGCCACCCGAAGTCGTATTTGATGAAGTGACATATGGGTAAGTACCTTGGTCAATATCTAGTAGCGCACCTTGTGCACCTTCAAATAAGACATTTTCATTATTTTTAATGTGCTGATGAATTTGCTCTGTTACATCGGTAATCATTGGTATAACAACCTTAGCTTGCTCTAATGCTTCTGTTAGTGTTGCTTCATAATCTACCGCATCAACACCGTAATAATTAGTCAACGCAAAGTTATGATATTCCATCACATCTTTAAGTTTTTCAGCAAATGCTACCTCATCTAAAAGATCGCCTACGCGCAAACCGCGACGAGCAACTTTGTCTTCATAAGCAGGGCCAATACCGTTACCAGTTGTGCCGATCGCTGCTTTGCCACGTTTAACTTCACGCGCATTATCAAGCGCAACATGGTACGGCATAATCAATGGGCAGCCCGGTGAGATTTTTAAACGTGATTTAGCATCAACACCTGCCGCATCTA
>DNJI01000084.1 GCA_003489145.1 Gammaproteobacteria bacterium
GAAGGCGACGCCGTTGATTTATCCAAATTACCCATTCAAACTTGCTGGCCAAAAGATGCTGCCCCACTCGTAACCTGGGGATTAACCATCACCAAAGGCCCACTAAAAAAACGCCAAAATTTAGGCATTTATCGCCAACAAGTGATCGGTAAAAATAAGCTCATCATGCGCTGGCTATCACACCGTGGTGGTGCGCTTGATTTTAAAGATTGGTGTGAAAAAAACCCTGGCAAACCCTTCCCAATCGCAGTAGCCCTAGGCGCTGATCCAGCCACCACATTAGCTGCCGTTACCCCAATCCCTGATAGCTTGAGTGAATACGCCTTTGCAGGCTTACTACGTGGAAAAAAGACCAAAGTTTGCTCATGCTTAGGTAATGACTTACAAGTGCCAGAAAATGCAGAAATTATTCTAGAAGGTGTGCTTAATCCAGGCGAGATGGCAGATGAAGGCCCATTTGGTGATCACACTGGCTATTACAATGAGGTCGAACAATTTCCGGTCTTTACTGTTGAGAGAATCACCCATAGAAAAAATCCAATTTATCACTCAACATACACCGGCAAGCCGATTGATGAGCCTGCAGTATTAGGTGTTGCACTCAACGAAGTGTTTGTACCACTATTACAACAACAATTTCCAGAAATTGCAGATTTCTACTTACCACCAGAAGCTTGCTCTTATCGTATGGCGATTGTTAGCATGAAAAAGCAATATCCAGGTCATGCTAAACGCGTGATGATGGGTGTTTGGTCATTCTTACGTCAGTTTATGTACACTAAGTTTGTGATTGTAGTGGACGATGATATTGATGTAAAAAATTGGAAAGAAGTGATTTGGGCAATCTCCACCCGAGTCGATCCAACACGAGACACCACGCTAATCGACAATACGCCGATTGACTATCTTGATTTTGCCTCACCTGTATCTGGTCTAGGCTCAAAAATGGGTATTGACGCCACTAACAAACTTCCAGGGGAAACCAATCGAGAGTGGGGCGAATCTATCACCATGGATCAGTCAGTCATCGACAAAATTGATAGCATTTGGGATGAATTAAGCATTGACTAAGACATTTAACAAAGTATAATTATTGTTTTTTCGGAGTGTAGCGCAGCTTGGTAGCGTATCTGGTTTGGGACCAGGTGGTCGAAGGTTCAAATCCTTTCACTCCGACCATATTTATAAATTTGCTCATAAGCCTCTATGAATCCTTATGGATTTCCACAGAGAAAGCACCTATTTTAGGTTTATGCGCCCTTAGCTCAGCTGGATAGAGCAACGGCCTTCTAAGCCGTAGGCCTCAGGTTCGAATCCTGAAGGGCGCACCATGTTTATGGCGGGAATAGCTCAGTTGGTAGAGCCCCGGATTGTGATTCCGGTTGTCGCGGGTTCAAGACCCGTTTCTCGCCCCACATTACTAAAGGCCTTTCGGCCTTTTTTTTCGTTTCATAACTATAAAATTATTCCGATATGTACATTTTGTGTACATTAATCTTGAGATTTTCGACATACATTGCTCAAAAAAAATGAAGACCTAAGCCACCATTTTTAAATACAAGTCTTCAACTTTTTTCCTCGCCCATGGAGTTTTTCGCAGAAATTTTAGGCTGGAATTAATGCTAGGATTTATCTTAAAGCATTTTATATCGATACGATCACCTAACCCCTCCCAGCCAAAATATTCTAATAACTCAGTGACAATCGTTTTGAGTGTCACACCATGAAGTGGGTCTTGATGATGGTCTTTACTTGTTTGTTTCAAAGCTAGGGTTGTCTCTTATGGCTATTGAGTGTCATTTGTGAGCTCTGCTTTTTTCACTCTAATTTTGTTACCGTCAATAGCCTTTCCATTGAGTGCTTGTATAGCTGCTTTTGCATTGCCAACTTTTGAAATTTCTACAAAACCGAAGCCTTTAGATTTGCCTGTTGTTTTGTCTAAAATCAAAGTACAAGATTGCACATCGCCATAAACCTTAAACAATTCTTTAAGTTCATTTTCTACGAGTGTGCGAGGAAGGTTTCTTATTAATATTTTCATTTTCTGGCCGTATTTTTAATTGGAATTAGGTTTGAGTTACAACCTTGCCTATTTTGTTTTAAAATTACCATTTTAGTAGTATAAGTATAAAAATGCATGCGATTGGACAAAGCACTAGAAAAAACTCTAAACGAGCAGATGCGTGGATTGCCAAGACTTATAAAATACCACTACCCACCTCGTGGGACCATGATCTTTAATCTACGTGTTAAAAAAAATAGCTGTGCATGGCATAAAAACCAAATACTAATCTTTAGAAAAAATACGATTTAAGTCTTGTTCATTAAAAAATAAGTGCTCGTTACAAATTTCGTTATGAATAGAAATCTCGCCACGCTCTTTGAGTAGATTGCGCGCATCATCTTCTCCTAAGTCGAAGATAATTTTTTCAAATCGCTTTCGGTCTTGCTGGCATTCGTAGTCAACCTGCTCTTGGGTAAATAGTTGTACAGTCTCTTCATGAAAAAGTCGATGTAACAATTGTTCTGCATCTAAACCACATAACTCTTCATTAGTTATTGTGCTTGCGAGTGCTGTTATTCTATTCCAGCCTTCCTCATCATTTTTTTTGATTTCTGGCATTTTTTGAATCATCATGGCAGACAAGTTATCTTTAGTTGATGACACCCAAAGTTTTGAGTCGAGCTGCTCTGATTGTGAAAAATAATCTTCAAACGTTGGTATTAAACCTAATGGGTTTCTAGGGATGAATGATTGAAAACTAGAATCGGTTTGTGCATTATACAAAGTGACAACCATCTGTCCTTCACCTAGTATTGTGTCTAGATTATCATCATCCTTAATGA
>DNJI01000010.1 GCA_003489145.1 Gammaproteobacteria bacterium
GATTAAGGCTTCTAAAGTAGCAGCATTTAAAGCAGGTAAAGCATTAAAAGAAGCAGTAAACAGCTAAGATTGTTACTGTTTTTGATAAAGGCACCTTAGGGTGCTTTTTTTATACCTAAAATTTGGTAAAATGAACGTTTTATTTAATGTTAAATAGTGAGTATTGAATGGAACGCACCTTATCAATCATCAAGCCAGACGCAGTTGCAAAAAATGTTATTGGCCAAATTTATTCTCGTTTTGAACAGGCTGGTTTTAAAATTGTAGCGGCAAAAATGCTACATTTAGATACTGATTTAGCGAGTGGCTTCTATGCAGTGCACAAAGATCGTCCTTTTTATGGTGAATTGGTTGAGTTTATGATGTCTGGCCCAGTCATGGTTCAAGTGTTAGAAGGTGAAAATGCTGTGGCTAAGCATCGTGAAATTATGGGTGCTACCAACCCAAAAGAGGCAGATGCTGGCACTATTCGTGCAGATTTTGCTGACTCATTAGATGAAAATGCAGTGCATGGTTCTGATTCAGCTGAAAATGCTGCAATTGAGATTGAATATTTCTTTGGTAAAGATGGTGTTTGCCCAAGAACACGCTAAATATTACTGATAAATTTTAAAGTATAGCACGGCTCTGTCTGTGCTATTTTGCCTATGAAAGATACTGTTAATCTGCTTAACCTTACTCAAGAATCTCTAAACAATTTCTTTGCTGAATTGGGTGAAAAACCTTATCGAACTAAGCAATTTATGCAATGGGTTTACCATAAAGATCAGTTAGATTTTAATCAGATGTTAAATCTGAGTAAAGGTCTCAGGGAAAAATTGAGTGAAGTGGCAACCTTAGAATTACCGAATATTGCTAAGCAGATTTTCTCTCTCGATGGCGTGATTAAATGGGTTATTGATTTAGGTCAAAATAACCATATTGAAACGGTTTACATCCCTGAAAAAGATCGAGGCACACTTTGCATTTCATCGCAGGTTGGTTGCGCTTTGGCTTGTACTTTTTGCTCAACTGGCGCACAAGGTTTTAACCGTAATTTAACAACCGCTGAAATTATTGGTCAAGTCATGGTTGCCCAGTTATATTTAAGCAATAAAGGTAAGCGTGTTTCTAATGTGGTGTTTATGGGAATGGGCGAGCCTTTGTTGAACGAAAAAGCAGTTTACGATGCTTGTGATCTGCTTTTGGATGATTGGGCATTTGGTTTATCACGGCGTAAAGTAACCATATCAACTTCAGGAGTTGTACCAGCATTGTTACGTATGGCAGACACTACACCTGTAAGTTTAGCAATCTCTTTACATGCAGCTGATGATGTTTTACGCGATGAGTTGGTGCCAATTAATCAAAAATACCCCATTGATGAATTAATGGCTGCCTGTCAAACATACTTAAACGCAGGTACTCAAGAGCGACATATTTTGTTTGAATATGTGATGTTAGAAGGAGTCAATGATAGTATTCGTCAGGCCAAACAATTGGCAAAATTACTCAAAGGTGTTTCAGCTAAAGTGAATTTAATTCCTTTTAACCCCTTTCCAGAAAGCCAATATAAAACTTCAAAAACAGCTACAATTGAAGCCTTTCAAGATGTTTTATTTAATAACGGTATCCGTACAATGACGCGTAAAACCCGTGGCGAAGATGTAGATGCGGCTTGCGGCCAATTGGCAGGAAAGGTGGTAGATAAAACCAAACGCACACACACATGATAGATGGTATTGATTATTACCCAAGACAAAAAAGGAAAGTTAACTTTAAATTATGGGTAGCCTCATTGCTGCTTGTTATGATTGTAAGTTATGTGTATTTTGACAATAAACAAGGTCTACAAAAACCTAAATCAACCTTGATTGTGATTAGCGAACCTGAAATTGAACAAGCTGTAGAGATAATCCCTGTTGTTATTGCCCCTATTCAGAGTAAACAAAAAATACCTCAAATGTTAGAAAACTTAGATGAAGTGATGCAAACCTATAATCGAGAAAATCCATGAAACCCACTCATACCATTAGTAGAAGAAAATCTAGGCAAATCTTTGTAGGTAATGTTGCCATTGGTGGTGATGCACCTATTTCTGTACAAAGCATGACCAATACAAATACTTGTGATGTTGAAGCGACACTTGCGCAGATTCAATCGATCGCAGATGCTGGTGCAGACTTGGTGCGTGTCTCAGTACCGACCATGGAGGCTGCAGAGGCTTTTAAAGAAATTAAAAAACAAGCCAGTATCCCACTGATTACCGATATTCATTTTGACTATAAAATCGCCCTTAAAGTGGCAGAATATGGTGCTGATTGTTTACGTATTAATCCTGGAAATATTGGTCGAGCAGATCGGGTTCGAGAGGTGGTAGCATCAGCCAAAGATCATAACATCCCTATCAGAATTGGCGTTAACGCCGGCTCATTAGAAAAAGATTTACAAAAAAAATACACTGAGCCAACGCCAGAGGCTATGGTCGAATCAGCTTTTAGGCATATTGATATTTTAGATAAGCTTAATTTTGATAATTTTAAAATATCCCTCAAAGCCTCTGAAATATTCATGACCGTGTTTGCCTACAAACAATTGGCTTCACAGATTGACAACCCGTTACATTTGGGTATCACAGAAGCTGGCTCATTTAGAGCGGGTGCGGTGAAATCTTCTATTGGTCTAGGCTTGTTACTCTCTGAAGGCATTGGTGACACGATTCGCGTGTCATTGGCATCGGATCCGGTGGATGAAGTTAAAGTAGGTTTTGATATTTTAAAATCTCTGCATTTACGTCAGAAGGGCGTTAATCTCATTGCTTGCCCGTCTTGTTCACGCCAAAAGTTTGATGTGATTTCAGTGGTTAATGAGTTGGAAGCACGTCTTGAAGATATTGTTGACCCAATTGATGTAGCCGTGATTGGTTGTGTGGTTAATGGTCCAGGTGAGGCGAAAGCTGTTTCTGTCGGTCTAACAGGCGGCAGTCCAAACTTGCTTTATATCAATGGTAAAACGCATTCTAAAATTGAGAATGACAGTTTGGTTGACGAATTAGAAGCGCAAATACGTTCTCAGATAGAAAATCAATCAATCAGCGATTAATTCTTTTATAAGCTTTGAATCGATAAATTAACTGGATTGCCCAATAACCAACAAAAGCACTGACAGTAGAAACAACTATGCAGCCCAACAAGAAAGGCTGCCAAATAACCCCAAATACTTCCCAAACATACTCTAGCGACATAACAAAGTCTTGTTGAACTTCAACATCTAGTATCCAGGCACCTAATTTGTAACATCCGTAGTAAATGGGTGGCATAGTGATTGGGTTGGTAATCCACACTAAAGCGACTGATAAAGGCAAATTGGCTGAGAAAATAACAGCAGCTGGTGCTGCTAATATCATTTGAAAAGGCACAGGAATAAAGGCACAAAATAAACCTACTGCGAATGCTTTAGAAATGGAGCGTCGGTTAAAGTTCCACAGACTTGCATCGTGTAAATGCTTTGAAAGCCAACCTAGATTTTTATGACTTTTTAAGGATTCTGGGTTTGGACTTAATCGTTTAAGTGTTTTTTTCATGATTGTGCAGCCCGAATAATAGCGTTTGCATCTAAGCCGTATAAAACATACAACTCTTCTTGTGAGCCTTGCTCAGTAAAGCTATCTGGCAGCCCTAACAAGGTGAGTGGCGTGTTGATTTTATGTGCATGCAATAACTCACTAACACTGCTACCAGCACCGCCTGTAATTGCATTATCTTCAATTGTAATAAGCTGCTGGTGTGTTTTAGAAAGTTCTAAAATCAGATCCTCATCTAAAGGTTTAACAAAACGCATATCAACCACGGTTGCATCCAATTCTTCCCCTGCAATCAGCGCTTGATCGAGGGTTGTGCCAAAGGCAAAGACTGCGATTTTTTTGCCAATTCTAGCAACATTAGCTTTGCCAATTTCTATTGTATTGTCACTAGTGTAATCTTTAATTAAAGAAGTGCCTCGAGGGTAACGCACACAAACCGGGCCATCAAGCTGATAAGCGCTATTTAGCATTTGATACATTTCAACAGAATTACTGGGCGCCATAATGATTAAATTAGGGATGCACCTTAAGAAGCTTAAATCAAAACTACCTGCGTGTGTTGCTCCATCGGCTCCCACCAAGCCAGCACGATCGATAGCAAATAACACATTTAAATTTTGCAGTGCAATATCATGAATCAGTTGATCATAACCTCGCTGTAAAAAAGTTGAGTAAATTGAAACTACCGGCTTTAAGCCTTGAGTGGCTAGACCGCCTGCAAAAGTAACGGCATGCTGTTCGGCGATACCCACATCAAAGTACTGGTCAGGAAATTTGACCTCGAATTCACTCATGCCCGAGCCGGTACACATAGCTGGGGTAATGGCCATTAATTTTGAATCATTAGTGGCAGTATCGAGTAACCATTGGCCAAAAACAGAACTATAGCTTGGTAATGTAGAGCTGTTACTTTCAGCAGGGGCGATACCGTGGAATTTACAAGGATCGTTTTCTGCAGTTTTTAAGCCATAACCCTTTTTGGTAATAATGTGTAGTAGCCTTGGCATTTTGAGTTGCTTTAGATTTTGCAAGGTTTTAACCAACATGGGTAGGTCGTGACCATCAATAGGGCCAAAGTAATCCACGCCTAATTCTTCGAATAAGGTGCTTGGCAATACCATGCCTTTAAGGTGCTCTTCAGAACGTCTGGCAAACTCATGAATCATTGGCATTTTTTCTAAAAAACCTAAGGATTTAGATTTCATGGTGGAGTACACCTTGCCAGAGATAAGCTTAGTCAGATACTTATTCATCGCACCCACATTTTTTGAAATACTCATGTCGTTATCATTCAGAATAATGAGTAAATCGGCATCTGAATCACCAGCATGATTGAGTGCTTCGAACGACATGCCACCAGTCAGTGCGCCATCACCAATAACGGCGATGGATTTGTGATTAACTTGATTGACCTTGTTGCCGATGGCAATACCCAGTGCCGCACTAATTGAAGTGGACGAATGCCCAGCACCAAACGCATCATGCTCACTTTCACTGCGTTTGGTAAAGCCACTCAAGCCATCTTTTTTTCTGAGCGTGGACATTTTATCTTTTCGACCTGTGAGTATCTTGTGAGTATAAGCCTGATGCCCCACATCAAATACAAAGCTGTCATCAGGCGTATCAAAAACATAATGCATAGCAACGGTTAATTCAACTGTGCCAAGGTTAGGTGCTAGATGACCACCGGTTTTTTGAATATTTTCAATTAAAAACGCACGTATTTCATCCACTAAGGATTGTAGTTGGTCTAAATCCAGTTGTTTGATATCTTGTGGAAATTGAATAGAGTCTAGCACGTATAGAGCGAATATTAAAGCCCTTATTATACTTGCTTGACCTATGTGTATTATTGGCATTGATTATATAACTACAGTAAAATTAGTGGTTTTTATAGTGGTTTTTTATGTTTACTATTTGCGCCTTATACCAATTTGTACGATTAGATGATTTTGAAACGTTTCGCACCCCATTGCGTGAGCTAATGGTCGAGCTAGAGGTTAAAGGCACGATCCTTTTGGCTTTAGAGGGTTTAAATGGTACGATTTCAGGTTCAAAAGCATCGATTGATGGTGTTATCCAATTTTTACAAGATGATGGCCGGTTTGACAATTTAGAGATTAAATTTTCTCATAGTGAAGTCACGCCATTTAAGCGCTTAAAGGTCAAACTTAAAAAAGAAATTGTAACGCTAGGTGTTGAGCATATCGACCCTTTGTCTTCTGTGGGTACTTATGTCAATCCCCAGGATTGGAACGCACTCATTAGTGATCCTGACGTAGTGTTGATTGACACCCGTAATAATTATGAATATGAAATCGGCAGTTTTAAAGGCGCTATCAACCCCAATACTGAAACCTTTAGAGAGTTTCCTGAATATACTAAAAATAACTTAGAACAATATCGTGGCAAGAAAGTAGCGATGTTTTGTACCGGCGGTATTCGTTGTGAAAAATCAACGGCTTATTTAAAGTCTCAAGGGTTTGATACGGTTTATCATCTACACGGCGGTATTTTAAAATACTTAGAAGAAGTGGATGAAGACCAGAGTCTATGGGAAGGAGAGTGCTTTGTGTTTGATGATCGTGTTGCCGTTAAGCACAACTTAGAGCAAGGTCAATACGACCA
>DNJI01000067.1 GCA_003489145.1 Gammaproteobacteria bacterium
CTCATTGGTCAGCGCATTGATAGTGCGATGGCACAATTGTTGCCGGATTACTCTCGTTCTAAAATTACCAACTGGGTACGCTCTGGCGGTGCGCTGATTAATGGTAAATCTTTCAAACCTAAAGAAAAAGTACTGGGCGGTGAGATTGTGGCGCTGAGCATTAAGGCCGAAAAAACCAACGAATGGAAGGCGGAAGACATTCCGCTAGATGTGGTGTATGAGGATGATGATATTATTGTTATTAACAAGCCAGTTGGCTTAGTGACACACCCAGGTGCAGGTAATTGGACCGGTACTTTGGCGAATGGCTTATTGCATTATGATCCGTCTTTAGCGACCCTAGATAGGGCTGGCATTGTACACCGACTCGATAAAAATACCTCTGGCCTAATGGTGGTAGCGCGTAGTGAACTGGCACAAAAAAATCTAGTTGAACAATTGCAAACTCATACGGTGGCTCGAGAATATTCCGCCATTGTTTATGGCCATATGATATCTGGTGGTACGGTGGACGCACCAATAGGCCGTGATCCAAAAGATAGGATTAGACAAGCCGTGGTTGAAGAGGGTGAAGGTAAAGATGCAGTAACACATTACCGTGTGATTGATCGTTTTGGCCATCATACCCACGTGAAATGTATTTTAGAAACCGGACGTACCCACCAGATTCGTGTGCATATGTCGCATATTGACCACCCGCTGATTGCTGATCCAATGTACGGTGGCAAGATTCGTTTCCCTAAAAAAGCCAATGAGTCGCTTAAAGACACGCTAAAAAGTTTTAAAAGACAAGCTTTACACGCAAAGAAACTCACCTTAACGCATCCAATTTCAGCTGAGACAATGTCTTGGAAAGCGCCTTTGCCACAAGACCTACAAGATTTACTTAAAGTGTTACAAGAATTTGACCCAGTCTAGCGCCACACAGCACAATCGCCACACAGCAGCCCTCGGGGAGGGGTCCTCTGGGAGGGCTAGCACCAAACAGCAGTCCTCTGGGAGGAATAACTTCCCTAAAAATGTTAAATTAATAACAACAACTCGATTTTTCAATGAAAACAACCGGTCTTGTTTAATAGCCGACGGCTATGACAATTTTAACCTTGCCTTACATGTGGGCGACAATGCTATTAAGGTTAAAAATAATAGAGCATTATTGATCAGCAAATACAATTTACCCTGCGAACCAAAATACCTAGAACAAATCCATTCTAATATTTGCTTGCAAGCTTCAAGTGACGACTGTGTGGGTGATGCAGTCGTGACGCAAGAAAAAGGCGTAGTTTGTGCGGTGATGACGGCTGATTGCTTGCCTATCTTTGCTTGTAATCAGTCAGGTACACAGGTTGGCGTGGCACATGCAGGCTGGAAGGGGATTGTGAATGGGGTGATTGAGTCATTCATTCAACAGTTTGAGTCAAATGATTTGTTAGTGCACTTTGGTCCCGCGATTTCACCAGCAGCGTTTGAGGTGGGCGCAGATGTCTATCAACAATTTATTGATAAAGATACAAAGCTAGATCAAGCGTTTATCGCTAAGGGTAGTAAGTATCAGCTCGATATTTATCAAGCAGCCAGGATTATTTTGAATGATTTAGGGGTTCAATCAATCAGCGGCGGAGATGAATGCACCTATACACAAAAAGACAAATATTTTTCCTATCGGCGTGATGGCGCCCAATCAGGGCGCATGGCACATCTTATTTGGATTGAATAATAGAGGAAAGCAAGGCTTTCCTCTATTTATTTCGAATGATTATTTACTTAGCGATTTCATAATCGCTTTCTTAAAAATTGGGCCAAAGATATACAATAGTGGAAAGCCGACGATCCAAGCGATTACAAAACTACTCAGCCATTTTTCAATGATTTGATCGGTCCAACCGCCAAGGTTGAGATACGTCACCACAAGCGACATAATGCTGATCATAAACAGTGACATGACAATACTAAAGATCAAATGTACTTTTTTTTCCATGATTACTCCCTTTTATTCTTCTTTATTTTTAGTTTTACCACTGATGGTGAAATCCATCTCACCCGTGGTTCGATTAAGATGATAGTAATGTAGCGGCTTTTGTTTGCGTTGTTTTTGTTGTACCACACAACCCACGACTTCAAACTCACCCGCAAGCTCAATTTCATCATGTTGCGTATTTAAAGGCACTAGAAATTTCTTGTTACCACGCACTAGGTATTGACGAAAATACATATCATTATCATAGCGTACGATTGCATAAGCCCGATTGTGGATCTGCATACCTGGGTCTATGATAACAATACAGTTTTCACTAAACTCAGGTTCCATATAGCTACCTAGGTTTTGCAGGGCAAACGGCTCAGAGTTAGTTGAGCAGTTGGTTTCGAACATTTCTTGAGGAGTGTCTATGTCTGACATAATGGGCAATAAAACGTTGAACGTTGATTTTGTGTAATTCTAGCTATTTTACCACTGCATGTACCACATAGCTTATTTTCACGCCCATACACGGACAAAGTCTGTGCGAAATACCCGGGACTACCATCCACCTGTGAAAAATCTTGCAACGTCGTGCCACCAGCCTTGATCGCTTGAGCAAGGATGGTTTTAATGCGTTGTGTTAATAGTACGTAGCGTTTTTTTGAAACACTACCAGCTTTGCGTTCAGGGTTAATACCAGCTTGATGCAAACTTTCACAAGCGTAGATATTGCCCACACCGACCACCACTTTACTGTCCATCACAAAAGCCTTGATATTTTGTTGCTTATTGCGTGACTTACTATATAAGTATGACTCATCAAATAAATCTTCTAGAGGCTCAACCCCTAAAGAGTCTAATAATGGGTGCGAGCCATTTTTGGAAAACAACACCGCACCAAAGCGTCGTGGGTCGTTTAGACGCATGACTGTACTGTTGCCAAAGCTCAATTCAAAGTGATCGTGCTTTTTAAGTGGCACATCATGACTCACTACTTTAATCGAGCCACTCATACCTAGATGAATGATTAGTGTGCCGACATCAAACTCAATGAGTAAATATTTACCACGCCGATGAATGCTATTAACGCGCTGATTGGCCAGCGTGGTAACCAAGTGCTTCGGCATCTCCCAGCGCAAGTTATCTCTATAGAGTATGGCGCGTTCAACCACTTGGTTAACGATCAGTGGCTCAAGCCCACGCTTGGTGGTTTCAACTTCGGGTAATTCAGGCATACATATAAGTAGTTATTTATTAAAAAATGACACACATAAAACAATACCTTATTATAATCATCAACTAATATAACAACGGAGAGAGAAACATGGGTTTCATTAATTCAGTAAAAGGTAAGATTTTAATTGGCTTTATTTTAGCAATTATCGTCTATGTAAGTTTTAGAGGGTCAGCAGAAGCTGTGGGCTTAACGCATTATGGCACGACAGTATGGTTACACGTATTAGCCGGTATTGTTTGGATTGGTTTACTATATTACTTTAACTTTGTAC
>DNJI01000100.1:0-2033 GCA_003489145.1 Gammaproteobacteria bacterium
AGCATCGAGTTTGCCAGAGTGTCCAACCATATCGGTGTTGGCAAAATTACAAATAATGAGATCGTATTTTTGGCTTTCAATGTGCTCTACCAGCTCGTCTGTAAGTTCAAAAGCACTCATTTCTGGTTTAAGGTCGTAAGTGGCCACATCAGGCGATGGAATCAAAACCCGGTCTTCGCCATAAAAAGGGCTTTCAACACCACCGTTAAGGAAAAAAGTGACATGGGCGTATTTTTCAGTCTCTGCAATTCTAAGTTGAGTCATGCCTAAGTTAGACAGGTATTTGCCCAATACGTTGTTTAGCTTGGTTGAAGGATAAGCCGCCGGCAAGTTAAAATCTTTTTTGTATTCAGTCAAACAAACAAATTGAGTTGGCACGAAGGTTCCACGTGAAAACCCTTGGAAATTTTCATCAAAAAATGCTTGGGTGATTTGTCGAGCACGATCTGCACGGTAGTTCATAAAGATAAGTACGTCGCCTTTTTTGATTTTGGTTGGTGCTTTAATCACGGTGGATTGCACAAACTCATCGGTTTCACCGCGTTCATAAGCCATATCAATTGCATCAACGGCAGACTGGGCTAAAAATTTCCCCTTGCCTTTGGCGATAAGTTCATAGGCGCAGCGTACACGAGCCCAGCGGTTGTCACGGTCCATTGAAAAGTAACGACCAATGACGCTGGCAATTTCACCAATACCAATTTCACTAATTTTGTCTTCTAATGTTTGTATGTATTTTTTTGCGCTTTTTTGCGCACAGTCTCGACCATCAACAAAAATGTGTAAGTACACTTCTTTGCACTCATGTTTTTTGGTCATTTCCAACATAGCATGGATTTGTTCTTCATGTGAATGAACACCACCATCTGACAATAAGCCCATAATATGAACGGCTTTGTTGTTGTCATTGGCGTATTCTAGTGAATTTTTTAAAATGGGGTTTCTAAGGAAGTCGCCATTTTTAATTTCATTGTGAATGCGGGTAAAGTCTTGTTTAACAACACGACCTGCACCTAAATTCAAATGACCAACTTCTGAATTGCCCATTTGTTCACCAGGCAGACCCACTTCTTTGCCGCTGGTGCTGATTAAAGAATGAGGAAAGTCTTCGTTAAATTGATCCCATACCGGGGTTTTGGCCTGGGCGATTGCGTTGTTTTCAACAACATCAGAGTGCCCCCAGCCGTCAAGAATAATGAGTAATTTGGTTTGTTTTTTAGCGATCATTGACTAGGTTTGTTGAGGGTTAAACATTAAATAAGAAGTGTACCACATCGCCGTCTTGGACAATGTATTCCTTGCCTTCTGAACGTAGTTTACCTACTTCTTTGGCGCCTTTTTCACCACCATACTGAATAAAATCATCAAAGGCAATCGTTTCAGCACGAATAAAGCCCTTTTCAAAATCACCATGAATTTTACCTGCCGCTTGTGGCGCACTATCACCAGCATTAATGGTCCAAGCACGAACTTCTTGGACGCCAGCAGTAAAGTAGGTTTGTAGACCCAGTAGGGCATATCCAGATTTAATCAGACGATCTAAACCAGATTCGCTTTGACCCATCTCTGACAAAAACTCTTGCTTTTCTTCAAGCTCAAGTTCAGAGATTTCAGCCTCAATATCAGCGCAAATTGCCACCACTTGTGCGCCTTCTGCTTTGGAAAAATTAGCCACAACATCGAGATGAGGGTTGTCATTAAACCCTTCTTCGCTGACGTTGGCAACGTAGAGCACAGGCTTAATGGTTAACAGCTGGAAGCCTTTGAGTAGTTTGAGCTCCTCCTCATCGTAAGATAGCGTTCTTGCGCTATCACCCGCTTCAAGAGTTGGTAATATTTTTTCTAATAAATCTCTAAGAGGTAGTCCGTCTTTCTGGCCAGACTTGGTATTTTTAACGGCTTTTTGATAAAGTTTTTCAACCGCGGCTAGATCAGCCAACACAAGCTCAGTGTTAATGATTTCAATATCATCGAGCGGCGATATTTTGCCGGCAACATGGATAATGTCTTCGTCTTCAAAACAACGAACCACA
>DNJI01000100.1:2365-13185 GCA_003489145.1 Gammaproteobacteria bacterium
ACAACGAACCACATGAACAATAGCATCGGTTTCGCGAATATTAGTCAAAAACTGGTTGCCCAATCCTTCCCCTTTCGATGCGCCTTCTACCAAGCCGGCAATGTCGACAAACTCCATGGTAGTGGGCAGGATCTTTTCAGGATTGACGATATCAGCCAGTTGTTGTAGGCGTTTATCATTGATGGGCACGATGCCTACATTCGGCTCAATTGTACAAAATGGATAGTTAGCAGATTCAATGCCTGCCTGAGTTAGCGCATTAAAAAGGGTTGATTTTCCGACGTTGGGCAGGCCAACAATACCACATTTAAATCCCATTTTTTATCCTTGTGTATGCAATGTTTTCATGGCGGGCTCAATATCGCCTTTAACCACTTGCTCAATAATATTTAACGAATTAACCAGGGCTGTTTGTATTGGCTCAACCTCTGATTTATTAGGCGTATGCAAAACAAAATCAGCCACTTTTGACCTATCACCCGGGTGACCAATGCCAATTCTTAATCGGTAAAAATCATTACTGTTAAGCGCTTTAATAGTATCTCTAAGGCCGTTATGACCCCCGTGCCCTCCGCTAAATTTGATTCGAGCGACACCGGGGTTGAGATCTAACTCATCATGTGCAATCAGAATTTCATCAGCGTTAATTTGGTAGAATTTGGCAATACTTTGAATTGATTGACCCGAGCGGTTCATATAAGTATTTGGTTTTAGTAGGCGCAGGTTTGACCCCGCAATATTAACTTGCGCTACCTCACCAAAAAACTTGGTTTCTTTTTTGAAAGGACCTGAGTATAAATGCGCAAGCGCATCACAAAACCAAAAACCAACATTGTGGCGATGAGGCTGATAGTCTTTGCCTGGGTTACCTAGGCCAACAATCAGTTTAATCGCCATAATGTTTTAGCTCAAATTAAGAATCTGAATCGTTTTTCTCAGCATCTCCGCCTTCAGCAGACTCATCGCCTTCATCGCCTTCAGCTTCAACAATTTCTTCTTCGACTTCTTCAGCCATTAGTTTCGCTTCTTGAACAGCAACAACGCTTTGGTCGTGCGCTTCGATATCACCATGTGTGAGCGCAGTAAGGGTTACACCTTCTGGCATATTAAGGCCAGTTAAGCTAATGTGATCACCGATAGCAAGATTACTAATGTCGACTTCAATGCCATTCGGCATATCTGCTGGTAGACAAGAAACTTCAACAGCATTAATAAACTGGTTAAGAATAGCGCCTAGACGAATTTCTTCGTTGTCATCAGAGCCAGTAAAGTTCAGTGGAATACTGGTAACAATAGCTTGCTTCATGTTAATACGTAATAAATCAACATGAGTAACGGTGTTTTTAGCAGGGTGGCGCTGTAAGTCTTTAATAATAACAGGCTCTACTTTTTTATCAATCGACAAATCTAAAACTGACGTGAATGCATCGTCGTTTTCTAATAGATGTGTGATCTCGTGTATGTTTAGTGAAATTGCACTAGGTTCTTTGCCTGCACCGTAAACGATAGCAGGTAATTTCTCTTCACGACGCAGGCGGCGGCTCGCACCTTTGCCCTGGTCATCTCTTGTTGTTGCATTAATGATCATGCCCATTTTGACTCTCCAAAAAATAAAAAAACACCACCAATTGGGTGTTATATAAACTAAAAATAAAACTAACTATATAAACAATATGCTTTGCGACCAAACATATCGAGGTGATAATTTTACCCGAAAACAGAGCTAAAGAAAACGTTATCTAGACTTGATCCAGAACACCAAGCCAACTGCTGCACTGACACCACTAGCCAACCATAAAGCATTGGTAGCTAAAACACCTGAAAGGATGACCAGTGCCCCTGCAAAAATAGCCGATGTTTGTTTGTTGGCGTTGTCTTTTAGTTGTTTAACAATTGAATCTGTTTGTTGGGTGTATAGGCCAGACAGGTCTTTCATTTTGTCGAGTTTCTTTAGAGCACTAATGGCTAGTGCCGGCAATTCTGGAATGTCTTTTAACAGTTGTGGCGCTTGTTCTTTGAGTTTTTCAAATGTGTTTTTCATGCTGTATTTCTCTTTGACTAAGTCTTCTAAAAAAGGTTTTGCTGTTGCCCATAAATCAAGTTGTGGGTAAAGTTGTCTACCCAACCCTTCAATGTTCAATAAGGTTTTGTCTAATAATAACAGTTGTGGCTGAACAGTGATATCAAAATTTTTCGCCTCAGCCATCAAGTCCATCAGTACTTGTCCAAAGGAAATCTCACCTAAAGACTTTTCAAACATAGGTTCGCAGATTCTACCGATGGCTTTTTCAAAGGCGGCCACATCGGTACTAGCACTTGCCCAGCCTGATTCAATGTAAGCACGGGCCACACCGTGATAATCATGATTAAAGAATGCTAAAAAGATGTCGGCAAGAAAGTCTTTATCGGTTTCGGTAAGTGTACCCATAATGCCAAAATCAACACCAATATAGTTGCCATCAGCACCGATAAAGATATTGCCAGGGTGCATATCAGCATGAAAGAAGTTGTGCTTAAATACCTGAGTAAAAAAGATAATGACACCCTCTTCAGCCAACCTTTTAAGGTCGACATTATCAGATTTAAGTTGTGCGATATTGCCAACGGGCGTGCCGTAAATACGTTCGGTAGTTAAGATGTTTTCGCTACACAAATCCCAGTGTACTTTTGGCACATAGAGCAAGTTTGAATTTTGAAAATTTTGTCGTAGTTGTGAGGCGTTGTTAGCCTCATTAAGCATGTTTAGTTCGTTTAAGATAATAGCTTCAAATTCTGCAACAATCTCTAAAGGACGTACTTTTTCACTCATTGGGTGTCTACTAATCAATCTGGCCAAAGCGTACATCAGTGCAATATCGCGTTTAATGGTTTGATCAATGTTAGGGCGCACCACCTTAACCACAACGGCATCGCCATCATGTGTAATGGCAGTGTGCACTTGGGCAATGGAGGCTGAGGCAAGCGGCGATTGGTCAAACTCTTTGAATAATTGCTCTGTGCTATCGCCCAGAGATTGTTCAATCATGCGTTTGGCTTCGGCCGGATCAAAGGCAGGGCAGCTGTCTTGCAGTTTGGCTAGTTCATCGCCAATATCATCTGGCAATAAATCTCGTCTGGTAGAAAGTGTTTGCCCAAATTTAATAAAAATTGGTCCTAGTTCTTCTAGTGCTAAACGAATGCGTTCACCACGCGTGTATTGCTTTACCGGAAAGTAATGCCAGGGGATTAAATATAAAAGTGGCTTAAAGCTTTTTAACAAAGGCGTAGACAGGACTAGGCTGTCTAATCGATAGCGCATTAAAATACGTGAGATAGCAATAAATCTGACCAAGTTACGCATCTGTTTAGGCGTCCTTGTTTTTAAATAATTTAGATTTTGTTGGCGCGATGAGCAAAGTAGTTAGTTCGTCTTTAAGTGCCTCTAACGGGTTGTCAGACGCTTTAAAACTTTTAGCCAGTTTTCCTATTTGATGGGCAACAATATCACCAGTGTATTTAGACAGCACTTCTTCGAAGTCGATGTCAATCTGTTGAAGTAGGTCGACTAATAATTGTGCGGTTTTAACATCACCATGAATGACGATTTTATCTTGTCGAAGCAATTCGGTTAAATCCTCACCTTGAAATAACGCTAAGAAAACACTAGATTTGAGTTTGATATCGACATCAGCGCCAGCACTTGTGTCTGTGGTGACAAAAATACGATCATTGGTACAGACAAAGTTGACGTTGATCGGCAAGTCTTCTAGAGCAAAGTACAATGTTTTTCCATTGAGCGCGCTTAGGTCTGCATTGCCTTGATCGATTAAATAGTTTAAGGCTTGTTCAAGCACAAAGTGTTGCATGGGGCTTAAACCTTAATGCCCTTGTGTAAAGCAACAATGCCGCCCGATAGGTTGTGATACTCGCAGAAACCAAAACCCGCGTCCAATACCATAGACTTTAGTGTTTCTTGATCAGGGTGTTTGCGAATAGATTCGGCTAAATATTGATAAGATTCTTCGTCATCAGCAATCATACCACCGAGTTTTGGCATGACGCTGAATGAGTAAAAATCATAGAATTTTTTCAAAAATTCAGAGTCGGTTTTTGAAAACTCTAAAATTAATAAACAACCACCTGGTTTGAGAATACGATGCATTTCTTTGAGTGCTTGATCTTTATCAGTGACGTTTCGAAGGCCAAAGGCAATACTAACACAATCAAAAGTGTTGTCTGCAAATGGAATTTGTTGTGCATTAAGCTGGACAAACTCCACGCCAAAAATACCGTTGTTGATTAGATTCTTTCTGCCTTCGTCAAGCATGGCGGCGTTAATATCGCTCAGAACAACCTGCCCGGCATCACCAACTTTTTTTCTAAACTCAATGGCCAGATCACCGGTTCCACCCGCAATGTCTAACACCTTGTCTCCGGCCTTAACATTGCTTGAGGCAATGGTATAGCGCTTCCACAAACGGTGTGCACCAAACGAAAGTACATCGTTCATGAGGTCGTACTTACTAGCTACCGAGTCAAAAACACCCCTAACCAAGCTTTGCTTGTCGTCAGTGGCAACATCTTTAAAACCAAAATGTGTCGTCTTATTCATGCTTGATTTGAGTTATTTACTTGGGTATTTTCTAAAATCTAAACCAGTGTAGATTTGTGTTGGTCTGAAAATACGATTATGGTGTACTTGCTCACGCCAGTGCGCTAACCAGCCTGCTGAACGTGCAACCGCAAAGATAGGGGTGAACTGGTCAATCGGCAGGTGTAGTATTTCTGCATACAAAATACCAGAATAGAAGTCAACATTTGGATAGACGCCTTTAGCAGATAGCAGGTCTTCACAAACGCGTTCTACCTCTAATGCAGTCTCGAAACGCTTAGACAGGGTGATACCTGTTTTGTTAACGTATTCTTCAATCATTTTTTGCAAAATAGTGGCGCGAGGGTCTTTGACGCTGTATTCGCGATGCCCCATACCCCAAATCACTTGTTTATTTTTTAGGCGGTTTTCAATGTAGCCACGTGCATTTTTGGCCTCACCAATCTCGTCTAACATGTTGAGCACGTCTTCATTGGCACCACCGTGTAGCGGTCCAGCTAAAGTACCAACAGCTGCCGACATGGCAGCAAATGGGTTGGTTAGCGTAGAGGCGGTCACCATGGCCGAGAAGGTTGAGGCGTTAATGGTGTGTTCGGCGTGCAAAATTAAGCAAGCATCAAACAGTTTAACAATATCGTCGCTGGGCTCTTTACCGCAAAGCATATGCAAGAAGTTTTGCGCATAGCCCATTGATGGATCGGGCGGTACCGGGTCGTAACCATTGCGTACGTTTTCCCACATAGAAACCAAGGTGGCTGTGGTTGATAAAATATGGATGAGTGCCACTTGCGTTACATCAGAATCAGGGGTTGCAGCCTTGGCTTCTGGATAGAAAGTTGCCATTGAAGCGATCGCCATTTGTAACACGTTCATCGGATGGCCCGTTGGTGGCAGTGACCACATCATCGTGCGGATGTTCGACTTTACGCGATAATGACTTTGCAACAAGCATCTAAACTCTGCAAGCTCTTCTTGGTTTGGTAATTCACCATGTAATAACAGCATTGAAGCTTCTTCGAAAGAAGAATTTTTGACCAGATCTTCAATGGAATAACCACGATAAGCTAAGATGCCATTTTCACCATCAATCGAAGAAATAGAAGATTCTGTTGCCGGAACGCCGGCTAAACCGGGGATATATTCAATCATACTGAGAACGATGAGCCACAACCACAAGTGGTTTTGGCATTTGGATTATGAATAATAAAGCGTGAGCCTTGTAAATCTTCAAGGTAGTCAACCGTTGCGCCAATTAAATATTGGTAACTCATTGGATCGACCACAAGGCGCACACCATTGTTATCAACTGTTGAGTCACCTTCTTTGTATTTTTCATCAAAAGTGAAGCCGTAAGAAAAACCAGAACAACCGCCACCCGTAATGTAGACGCGTAGTTTTAGCTCGTCATTTTTTTCTTCAACAATTAAGTCAGCTACTTTTTTAGCAGCAGAGTCGCTAAAAATAATATCAGCTTCTTCTAAAGCTTGTGCTGTTTCCATATTTATCTCCTTTAAGGCAGTAAGCCGATTTGCTCTAGGCCTAGTCCTTCATCTATATCGAACATAATGTTCATGTTTTGTATTGCTTGTCCTGCCGCGCCCTTAATCAAATTATCAATCACGGATGTCACCACTAGCTTACCACCCACTGCTTTTTGTGCGGCAATCTGACAGAAGTTGCTTGATTTAACATTGCGCGTTTCAGGCACAACGCCTGCGCCAAGGACAGTCACAAAGTGCTCGTCTTTATAGGCGGCTTCAAGTATTGATTGTACATCAACGTTAGCATCTAATAAGTCCACATAAATTGTGGATTCCATGCCACGAATCATTGGCACCAAGTGTGGAACAAAAGTTAAACCAATAGGCTTACCGCCGGCTAACAGGCTTAATTCTTGTTTGATTTCTGGGTAGTGACGATGGCCACTGACGCCATAAGCTTTAACAGACTCACTGGTCTCACATAGTAGCATTGCTTGGTTTGCGCCACGACCTGCGCCACTCACACCTGTTTTGGAATCAACAACAATGTTTGATAAGTCGATTAAGTTCTTTTCAATCAGTGGCTTAAGCGCCAATAGAACGGTGGTCGGGAAACAACCCGGATTGCCAATTAATTGCGCCTCTTTAATTTGCTCGCGATTGATTTCAGAAAGTCCATACACTGACGATGCAAGCAGATCATCTTGGAAATTTTCCAAACCGTACCACTGTGCATATTCGTCTTTATCGCGCAAACGGAAGTCTGGGCCTAAATCAATCACTTTAATGCCTTTGTCGATAAAAGTGCCCGCTGTTTCCATTGCAACACCATGTGGCGTTGCAAAAAAGACCACATCACACTTATCTAAGATCACATCATTGGGTGCTGTGAAGGCTAAATCTGTCTGCCCTGCTAAAGACGGAAAAAATTCACCAACAAGTTGCCCCGCTTCTGAACGAGAGCTGATAGCAATCACTTCTACTTGTGCATGGTTGTGCAATAGTCGAAGGAGCTCAACACCGGTATAACCCGTGCCACCAATAATGCCTGCTTTAATCATAGTCATTGCTCTTTAGTGAGAATCTCCGAGCATTTTTTCTAGGTAGTGGATGTTCATGCCGCCCTGACGAAAAGTCTCATCAGCCATAATACGGGCTTGTAACGGGATGTTGGTTTTGATACCATCAATCACCATTTCATCGAGTGCATTTTGCATTTTGACAATGGCGCCGAGTCGCGTATCAGCAAAGGTAATCAGCTTGCCAATCATTGAGTCATAATGCGGCGGCACTGTGTAACCGTTATAAACATGAGAATCTACACGCACACCTAGGCCACCAGCTACGTGGTATTGGGTGATTTTTCCGGGTGATGGCATAAAGTTGTTTGGGTCTTCGGCGTTAATGCGACACTCAATTGAATAGCCTTTGATTTCAACCTCGTCTTGGGTGAACGACAATGGTTGGCCATCAGCAATGAGTATTTGTTCGCGCACAATATCAATACCAGTAATCATCTCGGTCACTGGGTGCTCTACTTGAACACGAGTGTTCATTTCAATAAAGTAAAACTCGTCGTTTTCAAATAAAAACTCAAATGTACCTGCACCTCGGTAGTTAATGGCTTTACAAGCATCAGCACAAACCGCGCCGATTTTATTACGAAGTTCGGGTGTGATGCCTGGTGCAGGCGCTTCTTCAACTACTTTTTGGTGGCGTCGCTGCATAGAGCAGTCACGTTCACCGAGGTGCACAGCGTTGCCGTGTTCATCCGCCAATATTTGAATTTCAACATGACGAGGTGTAGTGAGGAATTTTTCCATATACACTTCTGCATTACCAAAAAAACTTAAACCTTCGGTTTTAGCAAGCTCAATTGAAGCTAATAAATCTTCTTCTTTTTCCACCACTTGCATGCCTCGACCACCACCACCGCCAGAAGCTTTAATGATAATTGGCAGGCCAATATTTCTTGCAATTTCCATGTTTTCAATATCGTTAGTACCTAAGCCACCATCTGACCCCGGTACACAAGGTACGCTAGATTTTTGCATGGCTTCAATGGCTGCCACTTTATCACCCATCACACGAATATTATCAGCACGAGGACCAATAAAAATAAAACCACTTTCTTCTACGCGTTGAGCAAAGTCCGCACTTTCAGATAGGAAACCATAGCCTGGGTGAATCGCATCTGCATGCGTTACTTCAGCCGCACTAATGAGTGCTGGAATGTTGAGATAACTGTCTGTTGATGAGGGTGGGCCAATACAAACCGCTTCATCTGCTAGACGCACGTGTTTTAAGCATGCATCTGCCGTTGAGTAAACAGCAACTGTTTTAATGCCAAGCTCTTTACAGGCGCGCAAAATACGCAAGGCGATTTCACCACGGTTGGCGATTAGAACTTTTTGAATTTTATTCATTGGATTACAACTAAAGTTTGACCAAATTCAACAGCGTCACCGTCATTACATAAAATCTCTGTCACCGTGCCTGACTGATCTGCTTCAATTTGGTTCATAATTTTCATCGCCTCAACGATACAAATGGTATCGCCTTGGTTAACATGCTGACCAATTTTAACAAAGACTTCAGAAGTTGGTGACGCCGCACCATAATAAGTGCCCACCATTGGCGAGGTGATTGGATGACCATCAACAACGGTTGCTGTGTCTTCAGACGCCGTTGCTGCTGCCACCGCAACTGGCGCAGGGGCCGCTGCAGCTACTGCAACTGGTGCTGCTACCATAGGTGCGTCACCATAGCGCGAAATGCGAACCGATTCTTCTCCTTCGTGAATTTCAATCTCCGCCATGCCAGACTGCTCTAACAATTCCATTAATTTTTTTACTTTACGAATGTCCATTTTCTTCCCCTATGATTGTGTTTGTATGTGTTTAATTGCCGCACTCATTGCGAAGTCGTAGCCTTGTGCACCAAAGCCAGAAATCACGCCTTGCGCTATGTCTGAAAAATATGATTTAGAGCGAAACTCCTCGCGTTTGTATACGTTCGAGAGGTGTACCTCTGTGAATGGAATATCCACAGCCAGCATCGCATCACGCAATGCCACTGAGGTATGCGTAAATGCCGCCGGATTAATAATGATATATTTAACACTGTCTTTGTGCGCTTGGTGAATACGTTCAATCAATCCGACCTCTGCATTGTCTTGATGGTGGTCAAGCGTTAAACCAGCTTGTGTTGCTATATCGGTAACTTGATTAACGATATCCTCTAAGGTTTGCGCACCATAATGGCCAGGCTCACGAGTGCCGAGCATGTTGAGATTTGGGCCATTGAGTAACAAAATATCCATGGTTACAATTAGTGTTGTTAAATAAAACTGATTTTACCACCAACATCACAGATGTTAGTAGGCTTTATCGGCATTTTAACTACACAATTTAGGTGTTTTTAAGTTTTATTGAGCCTTGTTGAAATGTTCGAGATAGCCTTGGGCGTTAATTTCGCCCACAATACGCTGAGAGCGTTTTTCAACGCCGTTATTGAAAAACAAAATAGCCGGTGGGCCGATAATGTTAAAACGCGCCATTAACGCCTTATCAATTTCATCATTTGCTGTGACATCTGCTTGCAAGGCAATATGATTTTTCATTGTGTCAACTACCTTGTCGTTTGAGAAAACGAAACGTTCAAGTTCTTTACAAGAAATACACCAATCAGCATAGAAGTCTAGCATGACGATTTGATTGTTTGCCTTGGCTCTGAGCAGTATTCGATCAAGATCCGCGTTTGATTTAATTTTTTCAAACTTAACATGCACTTGTTCTGATTGAGTGCTAGCGCCGTAGCCAGAGAGCGGCGCCAACATATCACCACCACCACGAGCCACCAAGCCCCACAGTAAAATACCGTAAGCTAACACCAGTAGGCCGATCGCTTTAAAGATACGCTGCCACGGTGTTGGTGTATTGGTGAGCGAATTGAGTACGCCCATCGCAATGGGTGAGAAGCTAAATAAGGTGGCCCATAATGCTAATGATACGACCGGTGAGATAATACGATCAAGTAACCAAATGGCAACAGCCAACATCAAGATGCCGAATACATATTTGATATTGTCCATCCAGCCGCCGGCTTTAGGTAATTTGCTCACACCCGCACCGATAGCTAATAGCGGTGCGCCCATACCCAAACTCATGACGAACAGAGACAGCCCGCCAAGCATAGCATCACCCGTTTGACCAATGTAAATCAGCGCACCTGCTAACGGTGGCGCCACACACGGGCCAACGATTAGTGCAGATAAGAAGCCCATAATGGCCACACCAATGAGGTGTCCTCCCTCTTGTTTATTGCTGATTTTAGCAATTTTGTTTTGTAAGCCAGTAGGCAGTTGGATTTCATAATAGCCAAACATTGAGAACGCTAAGGCGACAAATATCAAGGCAAATACCACCAGTATCCAAGGCGTTTGGAATAACACTTGTAGGTTTTCACCAAAGTAGCCTGCGAGTACGCCAGCAATCGAATACGTGACACTCATCGCCAACACAAATACGATCGACATAACCAGTGCTTTCCTGGTGGTAACTTCGCCTTTGTGACCCACAATAATGCCAGATAAAATTGGAATCATTGGGAACACACAAGGCGTGAGTGAAAGCAATAAACCGAATCCAAAGAAGCTGGCTAACACCCAAAATATGTTATCTTGTTGGAGTAACGCTGCAATTTTGTCGGTTTCGTTAAGCTCGATTGTCGGTGTATTCGTCGGTGTA
>DNJI01000101.1 GCA_003489145.1 Gammaproteobacteria bacterium
AATTTATTGTTATTGTTAAACACTTTAACAGGCACACTTAAACTTAATGTGTAGCTGCTAGTTTTGCCGCTAGAGTCGTATGAAGATGTTTGCTTCTTTTGAGCTTCATCACCGACTTGAATAGCTAAAGATTGAGTGGCTTCAGAATTGAAACGTTTCTTTAATTCAAGCGTAAAGGCGTTGTTGTCAGTAGAAGTGATTGAGGCATTAAGTGGCGTGTTTTTATAAGGTGTGTGAAAACCACAAGCGCTTAATAAACTGGTAATAAGAATAATGGATAATAAGTTAATCTTTGACATAATTTCGCAGGCGTTTCATATTAAGTTAAGAATTATGACAGAATTTGAATTTATTTGTTGTTAAACCTTGAAAAATCGCCATCAATCCCTATATAAGAACGCAATAGGGTATATTTATCTTCTTCTTTTTATTGATCTTTTATTATGTTTAAAAATTTATTACTTTGGTTGGTTTTAGGCAGTGTCCTAACCTCAATTTTTAGCCAATTTCAGGGGGGTGAACAAAAAAATGAAATCACCTATTCTCAGTTTATTCAAAGCGTAAAGCAGGGCGATGTTTCTGGCGTAACCATTTCAGGAAGTAACATCAAAGGTGTTGGTGCAGGCGGCGAGCAGTTTTCAACCTACAGTCCTGGTGATCTAGGCCTAATGGGTGATTTGCTGGATAATGGTGTTTCAGTTGAAGCCAAGCCACCAGAAAAAGACGGATTCTTTAAGCAGTTAATTATCTCTTTAGCGCCGATTTTATTATTAATTGGTGTGATTCTCTACACCATGAAAGGCGCTGGCGGTTCAATGGGTGGTAAAAACCCAATGAGTTTCGGTAAATCTAAGGCCAGACTTATTCCTAAAGATGAGTCTAATACAACCTTCGATGATGTTGCAGGTGTTGATGAAGCTAAGGAAGATGTAGCGGAGTTGGTGGACTTCTTGTCTAATCCTGGCAAATTTACCAAAGTGGGCGGAAAGATTCCTAAGGGTGTTTTATTGGTAGGCCCTCCAGGTACGGGTAAAACCCTATTGGCTAAAGCCATTGCAGGTGAAGCAGACGTGCCATTCTTCTTTATTTCTGGCTCTGATTTTGTTGAAATGTTTGTGGGTGTGGGTGCATCACGCGTACGCGACATGTTCGAACAAGCTAAGAAAAATGCGCCTTGTATTATCTTTATTGATGAAATTGATGCTGTGGGCCGTCAACGTGGTGCTGGCATGGGTGGTGGACACGATGAACGTGAGCAAACACTGAACCAAATGTTGGTTGAAATGGATGGTTTTGAAGGCAACGAAGGTGTAATTGTAATTGCAGCAACCAACCGACCAGATGTATTAGACCCGGCATTACTCAGACCAGGTCGTTTTGATCGTCAAGTGACAGTTGGTTTGCCAGATATTAACGGCCGTGATGCAATTTTAAAAATTCATATGCGTAAATTACCTATTGCTAAAAATGTTCAGTCAATCAGTATCGCTAAAGGCACCCCTGGTTTTTCAGGCGCTGACTTAGCTAATCTATGTAATGAAGCTGCCCTGCTAGCTGCTGGAAAAGATATAGAATTAGTCGGTATGCAGGAGTTTGAAAGGGCCAAAGATAAAATTATGATGGGTGCTGAACGTAAGTCTATGGCTATGGATGAATCGGAAAAAGAGATGACCGCTTATCATGAAGCAGGCCACGCAATTGTTGGGCGACTTGTGCCTGAACATGACCCCGTCTATAAAGTCAGTATTATTCCTAGAGGTAGAGCGTTAGGTGTGACTATGTTCTTGCCAGAAAAAGACAGCTATAGTATTTCTAGACGTAAGTTAAATTCTCAAATCTCATCGTTATTTGGTGGACGTATTGCGGAAGAGCTTATGTATGGCGCAGATGCTGTTACCACAGGTGCGAGTAACGATATTGAACGTGCAACAGAAATTGCCCATAAAATGGTTAAGCATTGGGGAATGTCAGATACATTAGGTCCGTTAGCTTATGGTGAAGATGATGGCGAAGTATTTTTAGGTCGTCAGGTAACGAAACACAAGCATATTTCGGAAGATACATTCAAAGTGATTGATTCTGAAATTCGAAATATTATTGACGTCAATTACAAAGTAGCACAAAAAATCTTAGAAGAAAATAAAGATATTTTGATTGAAATGACCAAAGCTTTAATGGAATTTGAAACCATTGATAAAGAGCAAATCGATGATTTAATGGATCGGAAACCTATTCGAGAAGCTGCAGTGATTATTGATTCTGATGTGGTTTCTACTGATCTAGGTTCCGGTGTTGAGGCTGATGAAGGTAACGATTCAGATGATAAACCAGTAGATGACAATCCGCAAGTAGCTTAATACCAAGCTGTAGTCAGTATGACTATACAAACATCAAAACCTTTGATCATGGGTGTGTTGAATATCACCCCTGATTCGTTTTCAGATGGTGGTCAGTACCTTGATACTGATAAAGCTATCGAAAGTGCCAAACTTATGATCAGCCAGGGCGCAGACATTATTGATGTTGGTGGTGAATCAACTCGCCCAAATGCGCAATCGGTTTCAACATCTGACGAAATTAACCGCGTGATTCCTGTGATTGAAGCACTACATCATTCAACTGATGCAACCATCTCAATAGATACCTCAAAATCAGAAGTGATGAAATTAGCCGTTAAGGCCGGTGCCAGTATGATTAATGACGTGTGTGCTTTAAGTGCTGATGGCGCGCTGGAAACTGCAGCCATGTTGGATGTTCATGTGTGTTTGATGCACATGCAAGGCAGCCCCAGAACCATGCAGAAGAACCCGACTTATAATGATGTAGTTGATGATATTAAAGATTTTTTTAGTCAGAGGATTGAAGTGTGCATTGAAGCTGGCATTGCTGAGGATAAAATTATTTTAGATCCTGGTTTTGGATTTGGCAAGACTCTAGAGCATAATCTAGAAATTTTAAAACGTTTCAATGAATTTAAAAGCTTTGGATTGCCACTATTGGCAGGCCTATCTCGCAAGTCGATGATTGGCACACTTTTGAATGATAGAAATGTTGATGGAAGGGTTGTCGGCAGTGTAACGGGGGCTATAATAGCAGTGCAAAATGGTGCAGATATTGTACGTGTACATGATGTACTAGAAACCAAAGATGCATTGACAATTTTAGGGGGTGTGAGTTGAGTAGTTATTTTGGTACAGATGGTATACGCGGTAAAGTAGGCGTCGCACCAATTACAGCTGATTTTTTCTTAAAATTAGGCTGGGCAGTGGGTTCGGTTTTGGCTAAAAATGGTAAGTCCAGTGTTGTCATTGGTAAAGACACTAGGGTGTCAGGCTATATATTTGAATCCGCTTTAGAGGCTGGGTTTTTATCTGCAGGTGTTGACGTGGGTTTGCTCGGCCCAATGCCAACACCGGGTATTGCTTACTTAACAAAAAAATATAATGCAAATGCCGGCGTTGTCATTAGTGCTTCGCATAATTCCTTTGAAGATAACGGGGTGAAATTTTTCTCTCTAGAGGGTTTTAAGCTTAGCGATACAGACCAAAAAGAAATTGAAGAAAAGTTAGCACAGCCAATGGTGAGTGTTGATAGTTCAAGTCTTGGCAAAGCAACGCGTTGCGAACACCCAATTAGTCAATATGTGAAATTCTGTAAAGAGAGCTTTGATTATTCCGTTAATTTAGGTGGCTTGGATATTGTGATTGATTGTGCACATGGTGCAACTTATCATCTTGCTGAGGATGTCTTCTCAGGTTTGGGCGCTAGTATTACGATGATTAACAATCAGCCGGATGGTTTTAATATTAACCTTAAGTGCGGGGCAACTGATACAGCGCATTTACGTGATGTTGTATTGGCGCAAAAAGCCGACTTAGGCATTGCTTTTGATGGTGACGGCGATCGATTAATTATGATTGATGCAAACGGCGAATTGGTAGATGGCGATGAACTGGTATTTATTTTGGCCAAGTCTTGGCATAGTCAAAATCACCTGCTCAGTAATACTGTCGTGGGTACAAAGATGAGTAATTTGGGTATGCGTCATGCATTAAGAGACTTAGACATTCGTTTTATTGAAGCTGATGTGGGCGATCGTTTTGTTATGGAGCAGATGCAAATCAATAATGCTATTTTAGGTGGTGAAGGTTCAGGTCATATTATTTGTTTGGATAAAGCTACTTCTGGTGATGCAATGATTGCAGCACTTCAAGTATTAGAAGTGCTTGCTAAGCGTGGTAAAACACTTAGCGAATTAAAGTCTGAAATGCAAAAATACCCTCAAGTATTAATCAATGTTAAAACCCAAGAGAAGGTTGACTTGGATCAACATGCAGTTTTAAAACAAACCCAACTTGAAGTCGAAAAAGCTTTGGGCGATGAAGGCCGTGTTTTGATTCGTGCCTCGGGTACCGAGCCGCTGATTCGCGTCATGGTTGAAGGCAAGGATTTAGACTTGGTACAACAAAGCGCAGAACAGCTGGCCGACGTACTTCGCTAATGACTTTTGATAATGCCGAGCTAGTTTTAGTCGGTTTAATTTTTCTTTGGGCAGGTTTTGTTCGTACAGGTTTAGGTTTTGGTGGTGCTGCATTAGGATTGCCTTTGATGTTACTAGTGGGTGCAACACCCGTTTATTGGCTACCAATTATCGGTATTCATTTATTGTTTTTTTCGTCACTGACTTTAGTCAAATCTTTAAAAAAAGTAGATTGGCCATATCTTAAGCGCTCATTATTGTGGATTATTCCACCAACCTTGGTTGGTGTGGCTGGCTTATTAAGTTTGCCTGATGATGTGATTGTGGTGTTTATTTATTCAATCACTATTTTTTACGCCATTACTTGGATCTTTAATACCAAAATCACTTCACATAGCCCGTGGGTAGATAAGTTGTTACTTATTTTGGGTGGTTATGTGGCGGGTACATCGCTCACCGGTGCACCATTGATTGTGGCCGTATATATGCGCCATATTGCTAAAGAATATTTGCGTAATACATTGTTTGTGTTGTGGTTTATTTTAGTCAGTATTAAGATGATTACTTTTATGATTATGGATGTTGATATTGATTGGGAGTTTTCACTGTCACTTATTCCTGTAGCGGCGATTGGGCATGTGCTCGGTATCAAAGCGCACCAAAGCATTACTCAAAATGATGAAGCCTTTAAGCGCTGGGTGGGCGGTGCTTTATTTGTCATTAGTTCATTTGGGTTATTCAAGCTATTTTTGAGTTAAAATCAGCAACATGAATGAATATGTTTTAATTTTGGTGAGTACGATTTTGGTCAACAATTTCGTCTTGGTAAAATTCTTGGGTTTGTGCCCATTTATGGGTGTGTCAAAAAAAGTAGAAACTGCCATTGGTATGGGTTTTGCCACGACATTCGTACTCACATTAGCGAGCTTATCAAGTTATTTGATTAATGCCTATATTCTTATTCCATTTGATCTAGAATACCTACGCACCATTGCCTTTATTGTGACCATTGCGGGTGTGGTTGGCTTTACTGAATTGGTGGTGAATAAAACCTCTCCAGTTTTGCATCAGTCTTTAGGCGTGTTCTTGCCATTGATTACCACTAATTGCGCCGTACTGGGTGTGGCACTGTTAAATGTTGGGCAAGACCATGGATTCTTGGCTTCAGGTGTGTACGGTTTTGGTGCAGCCATTGGTTTTTCATTTGTATTGGTGGTGTTTTCAACCATTCGTGAGCGTATTGATAGTGCTAATGTGCCTGTGGTGTTTCAAGGTACACCCATTGCATTAATTACTGCTGGCTTGATGTCAATGGCCTTTATGGGCTTTATTGGATTAGCCTGATGTTTGATTCTGTTTTTATTTTTTCCGCTTTAGCACTTGGACTTGGTTTGGTTCTAGGTTATGCAGCAATTAAATTCAAAGTTGAAGGCAATCCATTGATAGACCAAATTGATGCAATTTTGCCGCAGACTCAATGTGGTCAGTGTGATTATCCGGGCTGTCGTCCTTATGCGACTGCCATTGCGAATGGCGAAGCGCCAATTAACCAATGCCCACCTGGTGGTCAAGAAGGGGTCGATGCATTAGCAGCATTGCTCGACGTTGAAACATTAACACTCAATGAAGAGCATGGAGAAACTCAACCTGATCATGTGGTGTATGTTGATGAAGAAGTCTGTATTGGTTGCACCTTGTGTATTCAAGCTTGTCCAGTAGATGCTTTTGTTGGTGCTTCCAAAGTAATGACAACGGTAATCGCAGATGAATGCACAGGCTGTGATTTGTGTATCCCAGTTTGCCCTGTAGATTGTATCCATGTATTGGAAGTTGCCCCAACGCTAAGCACCTATGTGCCTGATGTTGCTGAGATTGCCCATGCTTAACCAGTCTTTTAATGGTGGTGTTGTTATTGATAATCCACACCCGGTTGATACGGTTGGAATTGTTAGTGCTCCATTGCCTGACAAAGTAGTTTTGCCTTTGCAACAGCGTATTGGCGATGAAGCCATTCCTTGTGTTAAAGTAGGCGACAAAGTTTTAACCGGGCAAGTGATCGCCAAGACTGAAGATCATTTTTGCGTGCCTATTCATGCCTCTATTTCTGGCAAAGTCGTGTCTATTGATAAGCAAATAATTCCACACAAATCAGGCTTAAAATCCAAGTGTATTACCATTGAATCAGATGGTAAGGATCAATGGGCAGAGTATAAAGGTTGTGGAACAGATTTCTTGCATTGTGATCAAGCTACAATGATTGAATATATACAGTCATCAGGCATTGTTGGTTTGGGTGGCGCTGGGTTTCCTGCACACGCCAAATTAGAAGGCATTCAAGATTGCCATACTTTAATCATCAATGGCACTGAATGTGAGCCGGGCATTATGTGTGATGATGCGCTCATGCAACACCATCCGCGGGAAGTGATTCGTGGTGTAGAGATCCTATTACATATTTGTGGCGCACAACGTGCAATCATCGCTGTTGAAGACGATAAGCAAGAAGCACTAAATTCGCTATTAATGTATTGTCATAATGAGCGTATTAGCATCGAGCAGATTCCGACTAAATACACTTCAGGTGCTGAAAAATTATTAATCAAAGCTCTACTAGATATTGAAATTCCTTCAGGTGGATTTGCAATCGATACCGGTGTTATTTGTCAAAATGTCGCTACGACTAAGGCAATTTTTGATGCAGTGGTAGACAACAGGCCTTTGGTTTCTAGAATTGTAACAGTGACTGGCTCAGGCGTTGAATCACCCAATAATTATGAAGTGCGTCTAGGCGCGTCATTTGAACATATTGTGTCAATGTCAAAGCCGAACACTCATCAACATACCATACGTATGGGCGGCATGATGATGGGTGTTGATGTTAAAACAACCAGTGTGCCAATTTGTAAAATTACCAACTGTATTTTTGTTAATAAACTAGAAACAAAACCCAGTACACAAGAATGCATTCGTTGCGGGCAATGTAATCAAGCCTGCCCGGTTGATTTACTACCTCAACAACTTTATTGGTATGCCAAGAGTGAAGATACGGACAAGGCAATGGATTATAATTTAGCAGATTGTATTGAATGCCGGTGTTGTGATTATGTATGTCCAAGTCACATACCTTTAGCTGAATATTTTTCTTTTGCTAAGGCGCTACATCGTAAAACCACTGAAGATCAATACCGAACGGATATTGCAAGAGAGCGATTTGAATTTAGAGAGTATCGATTAGAGCGCAACAAGCAAGAGCGTACTGAAATGATGGCAGCTAAAAAAGAAGAGTTAAAGAAAAAAATGGCCAATGATAAAGTGCAAAAAGACAAAATAGCCGCCGCCATGGCACGTGTCAAAAAAACAAAGAAGGCAAATGATGATGCATAGTAACGCACTTAATACCAATCAAATTATGCGTCAGGTAATGTACGCACTAGTTCTAGGTATTGGTGCGGCGTATTATTTCTTTGGCTGGGGTGTTATCCTGCAAATTACATTGGCTGTGGTGACAGCTGTCGTCGTTGAGTCTGCCTTTTTAAGCCTTAGAAAACTCCCAGTTAAACCTGCTGTTAGTGACGGTTCTGCTATTCTTTCAGCCATCTTATTAGCAATTTCAATCCCGAGCATTGCCCCATGGTGGATTGTTGTTATCGGTGTGGCTTTTGCGATTATTTTTGGCAAGCAACTCTATGGTGGTTTAGGTAACAATCCTTTTAATCCGGCAATGCTGGGCTATGCTTTTTTGTTGATTTCCTATCCATTACAAATGACCACTTGGGCGGGTGAGTTTCTAGGTTTGTCCCAAGTAATCGATATCATTTTTAATTTAACTTCAGTAGACGCACTGAGTGGTGCTACACAATTAGACGAGGTTAAAACCCAACTGGCATTAGGTAAGGTGGTTGCTGAGCTAGATGTGCACTCAATCAGCCAAGCTTGGATTAATGTTGGCTTTTTATTAGGTGGATTGTATTTAATTGTCCGTAAGATTATTACTTGGCATATTCCTGTGGCTTTTATTACTGGTATGGTGGTTATTTCATCCATACTATATTTTATTAACGATCAAATATATCTGCCAATGCAAGACCATCTGATGTTGGGTGCCACTATGTTGGGTGCATTCTTTATCGCCACTGATCCAGTCTCAGCTAGTACAACACCAAAGGGACGCTTGATTTACGGATTTTTAATCGGTGTATTGGTTATTATCATTCGTGTGTTTGGTGGTTACCCAGACGGTGTGGCTTTTGCAGTGTTATTGATGAATATCACCGTACCTTTAATTGATTACTATACACAGCCCAAGGTATTTGGAAAATGACTTCAAACCCGATTTTAAAGGCTGGCGCTTTATTGCTTATCTTTACGGCGATTAGTATCTTTTTTGTTGCGTTAACGCAAGACACCACTAAGGAAAAAATTAAATACAATGAAGATCAATTGTTAATCAAACGCCTTGGTGAGTTAGTTTCAGGTTATGACAATAATATTCTAGAAGATAAGTTTTCAAAAGAGATAAAACTACATGGCTTGCAGCAAAAAGTAGGTGTTTACCCTGCTAAGCAACAAGGAAAAACTTTTGCTTATTTGATTGAGCACACTTACCCTAATGGCTATAACGGCAATATTCGCTTGTTAACCGGGTTTGATACCAAGCACCAGTTGTTAGGTGTTAGAGTGATCACACACAAGGAAACCCCTGGCTTAGGCGACAAGATAGAAACCAGAAAATCAGACTGGATTAAGCAATTTAGCGGGTTGTCTTTATCAAACCCTAGTCAAGGTAATTGGAAAGTAAAACGTGATGGTGGTGTGTTTGATTCATTCACTGGTGCGACCATTACCCCAAGGGCGATTGTGAGCGCCGCTTACCAGGTGTTACTTTACTTTACTCAGCATGAAATTAACTGATTTTGACTTCGAATTACCGAAGTCACTCATCGCCCAGAATCCACCAAAAAATAGAACAGATTCACGTCTTTTAGTACCTCAATCGACTATTATCGATTCATTTTTTCACCAAATAGAATCATTTATTAAACCGGGTGATTTGCTGGTTATGAACAATACTCGGGTGATTCCTGCTCGATTGTTTGGCCATAAAGCCTCAGGTGGAAAAGTTGAAATTATGATTGAGCGCCTGCTCAATGATCGACAAGTGTTAGCGATGGTTAAGGCCTCTAGAGCGCCAAAAATTGATAGTTTTATCACACTTGAAAATGGAGATAAAGCTCAGATTATTAGCAAGGAAAACGGCTTTTATACGCTAGATTTTGTCACTGATTCACTCATTGATTTACTTGATAACGTTGGACATATTCCCTTACCACCCTATATTGAACGCAGTGATGAGCAAGCTGATCTTGAACGCTATCAAACTGTATTTGCCGATCGTGACGGCGCGGTAGCCGCCCCTACGGCAGGACTGCATTTTGATGATGAATTATTGTCATCTTTAAAAGAAAAAGGCATTGAACATTGTTTCGTTACTTTGCATGTCGGTGCCGGCACATACCAGCCAGTTAAAGCTGATAAGATTACAGATCATAAAATGCACAGTGAATATTTTGAAATTGATCAATCTAGCGTTGATCAAATTAATCAAACCAAAGATAATGGCGGTCGTATTATTGCTGTTGGTACGACAGCTGTACGCTCAATGGAGTCGGCCGCAAAAAGTGGGCAATTAAAAGCGACCAAAGAAGAGACGGATATTTTTATTTACCCTGGTTATGAATTCAAAGTAGTAGATATGATGATTACTAATTTCCACTTACCAAAGTCATCACTATTGATGTTGGTGAGCGCCTTTATTGGCCGGGACAAAATGATGGAAATCTATCGGCACGCAATTGATAAAAAATATCGGTTTTTTTCTTATGGTGATGCCATGCTTTTGGAAAAACATGATGACAAATAGAAAGAAACAAGTCTTACAAGAGGTTTTTGGATTTGATTCTTTTCGCCCCCTACAAGAGCAGGCAGTTGACAAAATCTTAGCGGGTGAAGATGTTTTATTAATCCTTCCGACAGGCGGCGGTAAGTCGCTTTGTTATCAGTTGCCTGCGCTGTTAATGGACGGTATTTTGGTAGTTGTATCACCACTATTAGCGCTAATGCAAGATCAAATACTAGGCTTAGAAAGTAAAGGGATTAGTGCGACAATGCTATCATCTATGCAAAGCATGGAGGAAATACGAGTAACTGAAGAGGCGTTAATAAACCAAGAAATTAAGGTTTTATTTGTTGCACCAGAACGCCTTAATAATGATTATTTTTTGTCATTCCTAGATTCATTAAAAATTGCGTTCTTTGCCGTTGATGAAGCGCATTGTGTAAGCGAGTGGGGGCACGAATTTCGATCCGATTATCGAGAATTAGGCTTGTTAAAAACACGCTTTCCTAATACTAGTGTTGCAGCTTTTACTGCTACGGCAACACCGCAAGTTGAAAAAGATATTGTTGCGCAGTTGAATTTTGAACAAAGAGAGAATATTATTCGCGGCACAGTGTTTCGTGATAATTTGTATATTAATGCCAGTGTCAGACAAGGTAATGGCTATCAGCAAGTATTAAGTTTCTTAGAAAAACGTCAAAATGAGCAAGGTATTATCTATGCGCAGTCTCGTGCTAAGACTGAATCTCTGGCTAAATTTTTACAAGAGCAAGGGTTTCAAGCGCAGGCATATCATGCGGGATTAAGCCCGGCAGATAGGAAGTCTGCTTTTGCCAATTTCGTTGGTGAAAAAACCGATATTATGGTGGCAACCATTGCCTTTGGTATGGGCATTGATAAAAGCGATATTCGTTTTGTTATTCATACCTCAATACCAAAAACCATTGAGGCTTATTATCAAGAAATTGGTAGAGCGGGTCGAGATGGGATTTCTAGCGAAGTGATGTTGTTATATGGTACTGCTGATATAGGTGTGCTCAGCCGCTTTATTGATGAAGTGGAAAATGAAGATTATCGTAATTTAGCGTTTGGAAAACTCAATACCGTTAAGCAGTATGCCTTCTCTGAAAGTTGTCGTCATCAAGCACTAAGTCGTTATTTTGATGAAAATATCGAACCGTGTAAAACAATGTGCGACAGTTGTAATGAGCCCGATACTGAGCGTAAAGACATTACTGAATTAGCGCAAAAATTCTTATCAACCATTTATCGTACCGAACAACGCTTTGGACAGAATTACGTTATTGACGTGTTGAGAGGGTCAAAAGTTCAAAAAGTTCTAAACAATCGACACGAAGATCTGTCTGTTTACGGCATAGGGAAAGAGCTTAGTAAGCCTCAATGGAAGATGATTGGCGATAGATTACTAGAGTTAGAGTTGATCCAAGTAAGTGGTGAATATGGAAGTTTGGTACTCACTAGTCAAGCAAGATCAGTTTTAAAATCTGAAGAATCTGTTGATATTCGTGCAGTTAATTTTAATATTAGTAAGAAGGGGTCGTCTTCATCCAAAAAGTCAAGGTCTGCCCCACCTAAATACAATTTTGATGAAGCCATATTTGAATCACTTCGCGCATTAAGATTGGAGATTGCAACAGAAACTGAAATGCCTGCTTATGTTATTTTTGACAATAAAACCTTACAGGCTATGGCATATTTCTTACCCAATAATAAAGATAAATTTTTGAAAGTTAATGGTGTTGGTGAAGTTAAATATGAAAAATATGGCGAACAATTTTTAGCGTTAATCAACACACTTCGTGCTGATGATTTTCAAGAGCCAATACAATAAAGAGGTGAGTATGATTTATGAAAATGATTTAGTGATTGTAGAAATTGAGCCAAGCGAAATCCCTTGGGTGAAGGTTTTTACTCAACGAAAAATCAAAGAATTTAGTGAATGCACAGTAGAAGAAAAAACTGAAATTTTTAGAATTATCGATATCACTGAGAAATTAATGCTAAGCTATTTCAATGCAGATAAGATTAACATCGCTTCATTTGGGAATATGTTGCCCCATGTTCATTGGCATGTGATGGCACGTTTTGAAGGGGATAGCCACTTTCCAGAACCAATGTGGGGCACACAACAAAGAGAATCACAATTAGATCTACCCAATTTTGAGGTATTCTTTACTCAACTAGGAGAGCAACTATGAACCAATTAGAGAATCAAGAGCAATTAGATGTATTAAAGCGTGAAAAAGATGCAGTGTTGATTCTATTTGGTGGTGCACATTGTGGCGTGTGCCAAACCATCAAACCCCAAATCGATGAAAAATTCTCGCTCAAATTTCCAAATTTAGAGATGGTTTATATTGATTGTGAACAATTGCAAGAGGTTTGTGCACAACACGGTGTATTTTCTTTGCCAGTGGTGCAAGTGTTCTTCATGGGGCAGAAATTTATTGAAGAAGTAAGAGGGTTTTCACTGTTGGCATTAGAGCAAGAGATAGAAAAAACCTACGCCAAGATGAGTGGCTAACTATTGTCTTTAATTTTTTGTAAAGTTGATACTTCCAGATTGAATTCTTGAGCAAGTTGTAGTGCTCTATTTAGTCGTGCAGGTGCAGATCTCCCCATACACCCGTGCTCAAGATCGCCTTCAAAAGCTTCAATCATGCCTTGTTCTAAGGCTTCATCGTCAAAAGTTTTCCCAGTTAAAGCAGTTTGAAGTTTAAGTATATCAATCGAAACTTCGCGCATTAATTGTAAATGATTATTGCGCAAGTCATTCACATTAGCACCCGATTCAATCGCCACACCTCCCAGAGGGCTGCTGTGTATCGCCAGGCCGGCAATATTAGTAGTAAGAATGTAAAGATTTTTTAGTACTAATTCAAACAATAATTCATCTTTATTAGCAACAACATGTGCTGGAATATCAATAAGCGCAAGAGAGTCAGCAAGAGTTTGCGCCTTTGGGCCAAAGGCAGGGGATGAGATAAGTACTTTTGAATCCATGCCTTTTTTCTTTTCAAACCATACTGAAATGACAGTGGGATTTGTAAAATTATGTGTTTCCCAATCTCTTGGTAAAAGCTCATTTTGCATCATCGCCACACGATCTTTCCATTCAGAAGGAATAGAAGATAGTGCAGATTGCAGGTCACTTTCAGCAGTACAAACTAAGATTAGCTCAGGATCAATACTGGCTTTTAATTCATTAATATCTGTTGATCTGGTGATTGGATAAACAGCATGATTGTTTTTTAAAAAAGCACGTGCAAACACACTACCAAGTTCGCCAATACCTAAAACAACAATGGGTTTTTTCATTTTAGAATCTCTACTAAAGTTGAACCCATGGTGGCTGGTGTTGGTGATACTGCTACACCAGCCAACTCAAGTGCTTTAATTTTATCAATGGCTTTTCCACTACCACCACTAATGACAGCGCCTGCATGCCCCATACGCTTGCCTTTTGGTGCGGTGAGTCCGGCAATATAAGATACAACGGGTTTTGATATGTTTGACTGAATGTATTCTGCCGCTTCTTCTTCAGCAGATCCGCCGATTTCACCCACCATAATAATTGATTGGGTTTGGTCGTCAGCTTCGAATAACTTTAAGCAATCAATAAAATTCATACCTTGAATTGGGTCGCCACCAATACCGATACAAGTGCTTTGACCAAGCCCTGCTTGAGTGGTTTGGTGTACAGCCTCGTAGGTAAGTGTGCCAGAACGAGACACCACACCAACGCTACCGGCTTGGTGAATATTGCCCGGCATAATGCCGAGTTTGCATTCATCAGGGGTGATTACACCAGGGCAATTGGGGCCAATTAGTGTTGAATTTGAGTCTTTTAAGATTGCCTTGATTTTAAGCATATCTTGTACTGGGATGCCTTCGGTGATACAGGCGATTACCGGCATTTCAGCTTCAATCGCTTCAACGATAGAGGCGTATGCAAAACGTGGTGGCACGTAAATCATGGTGGCATTCGCACCGGTTTCAGCCATGGATTCTTTCACTGAGTTAAATACGGGTAAGTCTAGATGTGTTTGACCGCCTTTGCCCGGGGTGACACCACCAACAAATTGTGTGCCGTAGGCAATTGATTGTTCAGAGTGAAAAGTACCCTGCTTGCCGGTAAAGCCTTGAGTGATAACTTTAGTATCTTTATTGATCAATACACTCATTTTGACAACTCCACAATTTTAATAGCTGCTTGGGTTAAGTCTGCTTCGGTGTGAATATCGCAGTCAGAATCATCTAAAAGTTTTAATCCTGCTGGGGCGTTAGTGCCCTCAAGCCTTACAACAATTGGTAGGTTTAACCCAACCTTTTCAATGGCTTGTAGAATACCTTCGGCGATTAAATCACAACGGACAATACCGCCAAAAATATTAACCAAAATACCTTTAACATTATCTTCTGTTTGGATGAGTTCAAAGGCTTTAGCAACACGTTCAGCGGTGGTGCCACCACCCACATCCAAGAAGTTAGCGGGTGAGCCACCATGATGCTCAATCAGATCCATAGTGGCCATGGCCAAACCTGCGCCATTCACCATGCAGCCAATCGTGCCATCAAGCGAAATATAGTTAAGCTGGTGTTCTGCTGCCTGCCTTTCTTTTTCATCTTCTTGTGAAGTGTCGCGCATCTCAATAATATCTTCATGTCGATAAAGTGCATTATCGTCAAAGTCAATCTTCCCATCGAGTGCTAGTAAGTTCTTTTCTGCCGTGGTAATTAGTGGGTTGATTTCAATTAAACTCACATCTTTGGTGGTGAAAATTACATATAGACCAATCAATGCATTGCTAAATTGCTTGGCCAACTCACCTTCAAGATTAAGACTTTCAGCAATTGAAAGACAATCTTGAGTGGTTAAATTTCCCAATGGATCAACCCCAAATTTGATAATTTTATCTGGCGTTTCGGCGGCTACTTTTTCAATATCTATGCCACCTGCAGTTGAGGCTAAAATAGTAATCTTTTGAGTTTGACGATCAACCAGCAAGCCCAAATAAAGCTCGCGTTCAATATTTTGACCACCTTCAATTAATAACTGACTAATCGGTAGACCCTTGGTATCTGTTTGCGGCGTGATTAAGTTTGATCCAAACAATTGATTACAAGCAGCTTCAACCTCGTTAATTGAACGACATAAAATCACACCGCCACCTTTGCCACGCCCGCCTGCGTGTACTTGCGCTTTAACAACCCAGATATCACCACCCAACGATGCACAAGCGTTTTTAGCTTGAGATACGTTATCAATCAGCACTGATTCAGGTGTTTTAATATTGAATTGCCTAAACAGGGATTTAGCCTGGTATTCGTGTATGTGCATGAAAAAGTGCGTAAAATAAGATGCTTGAATTTTACACTTAATACTTAAAAAAATGGCGAATTACTCCACCAGTCAATTTAAAAACGGCCTAAAACTAATACTAGATGGCAATCCTTGTTCAATTATTAATAATGAGATTCGCAAGCCCGGCAAAGGGCAGGCTTCTAATAAAGTTAAGCTAAGGGATTTAATCACCGGAAAAACCCTAGAAAAAACCTTTAAATCAGGTGAGTCTGTCGAAGGTGCTGATGTGATGGAATTAGATATGCAATATTTATATAACGACGGTAGTGAGTGGAGTTTTATGGATCCAAATACTTTCGAGCAATATATGGTTAATGACAATGCCATGGATGATGTTAGAGGTTATTTGGTAGAACAAGATATGTGTGTAGTAACGCTTTGGAACGACAACCCAATTTCAGTGACACCACCTAACCATGTGATGCTTGAAGTCGTAGATACCGACCCCGGACTTAAGGGTGATACTGCTGGTACTGGCGGTAAACCAGCCACAATGAACACAGGCGTAGTAGTTCAAGTGCCATTATTTATCAGTATTGGTGAAAAAGTAAAAGTAGATACACGCACAAACGAATATGCGGGACGAACTTAAGCGTTATAACCATTTCTTAGCACAAATTCGACAATTCTTTTCTCAACAAGATGTCGTTGAGGTGCAAACACCCCAGCTTTTAAACACCCCAACAACTGATGTTTACATTGACAGCATTGCCATGCAAGTTAATGGGGATTTTGAAAAAAAATCAAAATTTTTACACACTTCTCCAGAAATAGAAATGAAAAAACTGTTGGCGAATGGCAGTGGCGATATTTATCAGATTTGCCAAGTATTTCGTGACAATGAGCAAGGCTCTCATAACTTTAACGAGTTCACGATGCTTGAATATTATCGACAAGACTTTGATATTCATCAGTTGATGGATGATATAACTCAGTTGTTAAAAACATTGGGTATTGATTCCCAGGTAACTAAATTATCTTATGCACAAGCTTTTTTTGAATATGGTGATATCGATATTCTCAATACGGATTTTGCAGCACTAAAGGTTATTGCTAGGACTCATGGTTTAAGTATAGATTTCGAGTGGATTGAAGATTTACAAATTTTTCTATTTACGCATTTGATCGAGCCAAAATTAAAAGACTTATCCTTATGTTTTATTTATGACTATCCAGCTGTACAATCTGCTTTGGCAATAGTGGAGGGCAAAGTATCGCACCGATTTGAGCTGTATATAAATGGGGTAGAGATTGCTAATGGCTACGACGAGTTGCGTCATGCTAATGAGTATCAAGTAGTGTTTGAGCAAGAAATAGAAAAACGTAGAACGCTTAAAAAATACACACCTGATTTGAATAAAGGTTATTTAGAGGCTGTTCAATCGTCACTACCCCAGTGTGCTGGTGTGGCTATTGGAATGGTGCGATTGTTCAGTGAAATTAATTTAAAATGAGTCATGATTAAATTTATTTCACTGTTGTTATTTATAGCATTACCTGTGCAAGCATTGCAGCTTTTACAATCAAAAGAAGGCAATAATACGGTTAAACAACGTTTAGAAGAATCTGCTGATGAGCAGTCATTGTCTGCCAAGCAACTTCACACTCAATTGAGAAAATCTGCCAAAAGTGGTGATGCCCGGTCACAGTTTAGTTTGGCTAACATGTACCACAAGGGTATGAATGTTAAGCAAGATGTTAAGTTGGCTTTTTATTGGTATACCCAAGTTGCTGAACAAGGCTATGTCACAGCTCAATTTAATTTAGCTGAAGATTACTATCACGGTGTCGGTGTCACCCAAGACTTAGAGCAAGCATTGTTCTGGTATGAAAAGTCAGCCCAACAAGATTTTGTAGATGCACAATATAAAGTAGCCAAGATGTATCACGAGGGTGAGGCCTCCACAGTGGATTATGATCAAGCCCACTATTGGTATGAAAGAGCGGCTCAGCTTGGCTTTGCGCCAGCACAATTAGAACTGGCTAAGCTTTATGAAATAGGCTTAGGTACTGAAAAAGATTTAAGGTTGGCACAGCATTGGTATGAAAAAGCAGCCATACAGCTAGACGCTGAAGCGCAATATTATTTAGCAGATTTCTTTGAGCGCCAGGGCGAGCCAGTGCAGTCATTACTCATGTATCGAAAGTCGGCTAATCAAGGGTTTACATTGTCACAGTCTCGTTTATCAGATTTATATAATCGAGGTTATCTGGTTAATCAAGACGATGCATTAGCACTTAAATGGGCACTTTTGGTGGCCAAAAAAGGTGACGTTGATGCGCAGTTTTTATCAGCACAAATCTATCACCAAAGCACTCAAATTAAGCAGGATCTGCCTCAGGCGTTAAAATGGTACGACAAGGCTGCCGAACAAAATCATGCCCAAGCGCAGTATCAACTAGCAACGTTATATGCAAAAGGTAATGGCGTAGATCAAGATGCCAACCGAGCTGTACAGCTGTATCAAGCGGCAGCTAATCAAGGCTTGGCTGTGGCGCAACATGCGTTAGCATTACGTTATCTGCGCGGCGAAGGGGTAGAAAAAGAGGATACAAAGGCAACCGAATGGTTATTAAAGTCTGCCAAGGGTGGATATGCGCCGGCGCAATATTTATTAGCATTAAGATATAAGCTGGGTCAAGGTGTTGAAAAAGACACTGAGCAAGAAGCTTATTGGTATCAAAAGGCAGCCAACCAAGGTAATACAGAGGCTCGCTACCATCTAGCTTTATTGTTATTAACAGGTGATGGGGTTGATAAAGATTCGGAAAAAGCACTTTCGATGCTACTGAATTTGTCAGTGCAAGAGCATGCGTTAGCGCAATATCAACTGTACAAAATTTACAACCAAGGCGACATTGTTAATCGGGATGAGACCTTGGCCAGGGTTTATTTACATCGATCATCAGAGAGTGGATACTCCATCGCCCAATTCCAACTAGGCCATCTTTATCAGCAAAAACAATTATGGCAAGATGCGGTTAAATGGTTAACGTTATCTGCTCAAAAAAATTACGCACCTGCAAAATCATTACTGGTCGAAGTAAAATTATCAGCGGATAAAATTGCTGAGGAAAGAGCCAATAGTGATAATACTGAAGTGCTTGAATCGAATGACACTGATTTAGAAACGTTACAAATTCAATCTGAGTCAGCGCCTTCACTTTTAAGTGCTAACTCTAACGAGCCTGTGTTAAGTCTAATCTCTAACGAAGATCAAATTGCTCGATCATTGGCTGACAACACCAAGGTTATGAGTAATGTTGAAAAATTGGTAATCAGCGCTAAACAAGGTAATCCTATTGCCCAGCATAATTTAAGCACCTTGTTTAGTATTGGCGCTTTGGTACCAAGAGACAATAGAAAGGCCTTTATGTTGATGCAAGAAGCTGCCAAGCAAGGGTTAACGCAATCTCAAAATTCTTTGGCGATGATGTATATCAATGGTGTTGGTGTTGAGCCTGATTATCAGTCAGCTTATTTTTGGGCCAGTACTTCAACGCGTCAAGGTGACCACGAAGGTCAGCAAATTCTGTCATATCTAATTTCTATTGCTCAATAGGCCGATGGCAGATAAACCAACATCCAATTTTTGGCAAACACTCACATTGGATCAAATGAGCCGAACCCAATGGGAGTCGCTTTGTGATGGTTGTGGGCGTTGCTGTTTGCACAAATTGGAAGATGAAGATACCGATGAAATTTATTTTACGGATGTCGCTTGTCGCTACTTAGATGAAGAAACTTGCCAGTGTCCACATTACGATACTCGACAATCTTTAGTGCCAGACTGCTTAACCATTTATCCTAATTGGGGTGAGAAATTTAATTGGTTACCAAAGACTTGTGCTTATCGATTACTCTCCGAAGGCAAGGCGTTGCTTGACTGGCATCCTCTGATTAGTGGCGATGTTAATTCAGTGCATTTGGCAGGGATTTCTGTACGTGGTCGTACCTTTAGAGACGACGAAGTGGCTGAAGAAGATGTCTATAAACATGTTATTACTTGGGTGGACTGATGATGAAGATCGTACCATTGTTGTTTTTATTGCTTGTTAAGAGTGCGATAGCGCAGTGGCCCCATGAAAATATTTCACAAGCCGTATTTGCCAAATCGGTAGAAGATAGGGCGCCCATTGAGATAGTGACAGGAGCGAATGATTCTTTAGGTAAAATCTACTTCTTTACCAATATCCGTGATTTAACAGGTGATACCATTACCCATCGTTGGATTTACAAGGATAAGGTTAAGGCTGAGATCAGTTTTAATATTAAAGGGAAAAGGTGGCGTGTATGGTCAAGTAAAAACCTTTGGCATACATGGACAGGGCAATGGAAAGTTGAAGTAATAAATCAACAAAATGAATTACTATTGACAAAAATATTTGAATTTAGAACAGTACCTTTAAAAAGGGGCACAGGAAAGAAAAATGGATAAAGTAGTACTCGCTTATTCGGGCGGATTAGACACAAGCATTATTGTTAAATGGTTGCAAGATACTTACCAGTGTGAGGTGATTACCTTCACTGCCGACATTGGCCAAGGTGAAGAGGTGGAGCCAGCACGCGCTAAAGCGAAAGCAGCCGGTGTTGAGCAAATCTTTATTGAAGATTTACGTGAAGAATTTGCACGTGATTTTGTCTTTCCAATGTTCCGTGCAAATGCGATTTATGAAGGTGAGTATCTATTAGGCACCTCTATTGCACGCCCTTTAATTTCTAAACGTTTGGTTGAGATTGCCCATGAAGTAGGTGCAGATGCTATCTCGCATGGTGCCACTGGCAAAGGTAACGATCAAGTACGCTTTGAGCTTAATGCCTATGCGCTCGATGCACACATCCAAGTGATTGCACCTTGGCGTGAGTGGGATTTATCTTCTCGTGAATCGTTAATGAATTATGCAGAAAGCCATGGTATTGAGATTGATTACCAAAAACAAAACAAAAAATCTCCCTATTCAATGGATGCGAATTTATTGCACATTTCATATGAAGGTGATATTTTGGAAGACCCTTGGGCAGAGCCTGAAGACGACATGTGGCGCTGGACAGTGTCGCCTGAGAATGCACCTGATAAAGCCGAAACTATTGAGATTACTTATACTAAAGGCGATATTACCGCCATTGATGGCGAAGTAATGAGCCCTGCAACCGTGATGGAAGTATTGAACCAACGTGCGGGTGCACACGGTATTGGCCGTGATGACATTGTTGAAAACCGTTTTGTCGGCATGAAATCACGTGGTTGTTATGAAACCCCCGCTGGTACCGTTATGCTTAAGGCACATCGTGCCATGGAAAGCCTTACGCTTGATCGTGCAGCAGCACATCTTAAAGATGAACTTATGCCAAAATACGCCGAGATGATTTATAACGGTTTTTGGTTTGCACCAGAGCGTGAAATGCTACAAGCAGCGATTGATAAAACTCAAGAAACCGTTAATGGCACAGTCCGCCTTAAACTTTATAAAGGCGGTATTACGGTTGTTGGACGTAAATCTGATGATTCACTTTTTAGTGAAAAAATCGCCACCTTTGAAGATGATGAAGGTGCGTATGATCAAAAAGATGCAGCT
>DNJI01000013.1 GCA_003489145.1 Gammaproteobacteria bacterium
ATTAACTGCATTTTGCCCAGAACCACCATCAATTACCAGCATGGTTTCATGTGGGGCATCTTCGTTGTGTTTTTTGAGTACACGCTTGATTTTCTCTAACTCTTGCATCAGATTGCCTTGCGTGTGCAATCTTCCGGCAGTATCAGCAATCAAAATATCAATATTTTTGGCTTTGGCTGACTCGTACGCATCATAAATTACCGAAGCTGCATCAGCGCCAGTGGCTTGAGCGACAACCGGTATTTCATTGCGCTCACCCCAAACCTTGAGTTGCTCGACTGCTGCTGCACGAAAAGTATCACCTGCTGCAAGCATCACAGATTTTCCTTGATTTTGGAATGACTTGGCCAACTTACCAATGGTGGTGGTTTTTCCTGCGCCGTTAATACCTACTACTAAAATCACAAACGTTTCTTTAATATCAGTATTTAGCTGATTGTCTTCAATCAGTAGTTTGGATAATTCATCTTTTAAAAATTGATACAAATTGTTTGAGTCTTTTAGTATTTTTCGTGAGGCATTTTTGCGTACACTTTCTAAAACCTTGTCGGTGGTGTTGATACCGATATCTGCAGTAATGAGCAAGGTTTCTAATTCATCGAGCAGGTCGTCATTAATTTCTTTTTTGCCTAATAATAACGTAGATAGGCCAGATCCAAGTTTCTGCCTGGATTTGACTAAGCGCTCTTTCAGTGAAGCAGGCTTTTCTTCTATTGGAGATTTATCTTTTTTAAAAAAATTAAACAAGGCTTTTGGCTATAATAATTGAAATATGAAAGCGTTAATTTTACTATTCTTTGGTTTGTCTCATTCTTTATTTGCATTGGCAAGTAATCACCTAGCTAATCAAGGTATTACTCAGGCTACATTAGACAATGGGTTAAAGGTTGTGGTTAAGGTGGATCAACGCGCACCGGTGTTTATCTCTCAGCTTTGGTATAAAGTTGGTGCTAGCGATGAATCACGTCCTACAACAGGTGTTTCTCATATGTTAGAACACATGATGTTTAAAGGTACTCGCACTTATAAATCAGGTGAGTTTTCACAAATTATTGCCAGAAATGGCGGTGATGAAAATGCCTTTACTTCAAAAGACTTTACCGCTTATTATCAAAAAATGCACAAATCGAAGCTAGAGTTGGCTATTAAGATGGAAGCAGATCGTATGCGCAATCTTACTTTTTCTAATCAAGAACTCACTAAAGAACGACAAGTGGTGATTGAAGAGCGACGCATGCGTGTGGAGGATAAGCCTAATTCAAAAGTTTATGAAAACCTACGTTTGATCTCGTTTGACGAAAAAGGAGCGTATCACTCACCGGTGATTGGTTTTCAACAAGACATAGAAACCTATAGCTTAAATGACCTTAGAGTTTGGTATGAGAAATATTACGCCCCTAATAACGCCACATTGGTCGTGGTAGGCGACGTAGATCCAACTGAAGTCATTCATTTAGCAAAACAATATTTTGGCGATTATGCCTTTAATCCAAATATTAAACCGTCAAACCGAACAGCGACCACACTAAGGGGAAATTCTAAAGTATTAAAACTTAAAGCCGAGTTGCCGTTTTACGTGTTGTCGTTCCCTGCACCGAGTTTAAAAACTGCCACAGATAAAAGCACCCCTTACAAGCTCGAAATGCTGGCTTATGTTCTGGATAATGGCTTATCTAAGTCGCTCATTAGAAATCAACAAATCGCCTCAAGTATCGGGGTAGGTTATCGTTTGTATGATAAGTATGACACTTTATTTACGCTTAGCTTCATTCCGGCCAGTGGTGTGAGTAATGACACGGTGCTCAAAGCCATTAAAACTCAAGTGGCTGAGTTAATCAATAACCCTGATTTTATTCAAGGGGAGCTGTCTCGTACCAAGGCACAGCTCGAGGCTGATTTTATCTTTGAGCAAGATCAAATATCCACCCAATCGTACTATTTAGGTATGCTTTCAACGGTGGGTTTAGGTATTGATAAAATGTTTACTTATGTGGACAACATGAACAGCATTAGTGCAACTGAAGTTTCAGCAATTGCCAAACATTATCTTAATTTTGATGATGCCAATTCGGTTGAGTTAATCCCACAGGGGGTGAAATGAGAATTTTAGTTTTATTGCTATTATTTGCAAGTTCTGCTCAAGCCAAGCTTGATATTCAACACTGGACAACCCCTGAAGGTGCTAAAGTATTTTTTGCACAAACCAAAGGTTTACCGATACTCGATATTGCACTTAATTTTGATGCCGCTGCCTCTAGAGATGGTAATCAATTTGGTTTGGCATCGCTTACCAGTGCGCTACTCGGTACAGCGACTAAATATCACAATGAAGAGCAAATCATCAATGCGTTTGAAGCAGTCGGTGCACAGTTCTCGACCAGTTCACTTAAAGATATGTCGATTGTGTCGTTGCGTACATTAACGCGACAATCAATCTTAAAAAAATCGCTTGATACTTTTACCGAGGTGATTACCCAGCCAAGTTTTAAACAAAAATATCTCACACGTGAAAAACGCCAAACTTTACGATCCATTGAGGCTGGCAAACAATCACCTGCCAATATTGCATCGCTTGCTTTTGATAAAGCCGTGTTTGTCGATCACCCTTATGCACATCCAAAAATTGGCACACAAAAAAGCATTAATAAAATTTCATTGCAAGATTTAGAGCAGCATTATCAACAGTTTTATGTGGCTAAAAATCTCACCATTGCCTTGGTGGGTGATATTAGTAAGGTCAAGGCCAAGCAAATTGCACGACAGATCTCTCATGGACTCAATGTTGGACAAAAAGCCAAGGCCAATTCAATCGTACTACCGCTCGAACAATCACAAGCCATTCATATCGAGTTTCCTTCAAAACAAACGCACTTACTCATTGGTCAAGCCGGTATTAATCGATCGCATCCTGATTATTATCCTTTGTATTTAGGCAATCATATTTTTGGCGGTAGCGGACTTACCTCAATCCTCAGTGATGAAATTCGTGAGAAAAAAGGCTTGGCATATTCGGCTTATAGTTATTTCACCAAAATGCAATCGAATGGTTTCTTTATGATGCGCATGCAAACCAAAAATGATCAAACTAATGAAGCCAAAAATATTGCTATTGAGACGCTCAAAAATTTCAGAAATAATGCGATTGAC
>DNJI01000105.1:0-3897 GCA_003489145.1 Gammaproteobacteria bacterium
CCATCTTCAGATGCTTCACACTCCTCTTGCATGATAACGGTATTAGCACCTTGTGGAATAGGGGCGCCAGTAAATATGCGAGCAGCACACCCAGGGGAAAGCGTGTTACCTATGCTACCTGCGGGGATTCGATCAGTAACTTCAAAACTAACCCCGCCTGGGGTATTAACTTGATCTTCTTTAAGGTTGATGGCGAAGCCATCCATCGCAGAATTATCAAAATCAGGCACATTAATGGCTGAGCATACATCTTGTGCCAGTACCTGATAGAGTGAATTATCAAGCGATACAAGATGTGTATTGGTGTTGATTACTACTGCATTAAGCAGAAAATCTAGGGCCTCATCCATTGCTAATAAAGGCTGTTGTACTTGATCGCAGCCGCAATCAACTTCTTGATTTTTCATAATAAATATAACTCAAACTGATGAATTGATTGTATCATAGAATGCTAATATAATCTAATATCGTTATAACTGATAAGCAACAATAGACCTAATAAAATGATTGATAAAAACAATATTACCGCTGTTATTCTCTCTGGAGGACGTTCAAGCCGAATGCAGGGTGAGGACAAAGGCCTGATTTTGCTAAATGACAAACCGCTGATTAGTTATGTGGCTGATGTGGTTAATAGCAAGGTGGTTCGATTATTGATTAGTGCCAATCGAAATATTGACGCATATCAAAAATATGGAGAAGTGATTAGCGATGAGTTATCCGATTTTCAAGGACCATTAGCCGGCATTGTTAAGGCGATGTCAGTGGTCAGTACGCCGTACTTATTAGTGCTACCTTGTGATAGTCCATTGGTTAATGAGATAGTGATTGATCGATTAATTCAGTGTATGACAGACAAGGATATGGATATCTGTGTTGCTGGTGATGGTGTACGCATACACCCAACTTTTGCGTTAATAAAAACCAGCTTAAAAGATAATTTATTAGATTTTTTAGACTCTGGCGAGCGTAAATTAGGTTTGTGGATTGAGCAGAATGATTTTCAAAAGGTAGATTTCTCAGATCAGCCTAAAGTGTTTATTAATTTGAACAATCCGCAGGATTTCGATAAGATTTAATCCCAACTGTCGCTTTGATCTTCGTCTGTTGTTTTAGATTCAACCCATTTACTAGAGCTTTGAGTATGCTCTTTTTTCCAAAAAGGCGCTTGAGTTTTTAAATAATCCATAATAAATTCACAAGATTCAAAGGCTGATTTTCTGTGTTTGCTGGTGGTAATCACCAATACAATTTGATCATTAACCATAAGATCACCGATACGATGAATGATGGTGATATTGCCTAGCTGCCAGCGCTGATGTGCTTGATTGGCGATTGACACAAGGGCCTTTTCAGTCATCTGTGGGTAGTGTTCAAGCGTCATCTTGGTGATGGATTCGTTATCTAAATCACGCACCGTACCCACAAAACTAACCACAGCGCCAATATTGCTATCATCACCCTTGGCAAGATTGACCTCAGTGGTCAGATCAAAGTCTTGTGGTTGAATGATTATTTTATCCATGGGTTCATTTTAGCTTTTTGTGGTGTTTTTTATCAATATTTACGCTAAATATTATAAATTATTAATATAAAGTAAGAATTTTTGATATAATAAGCACACATTATCCAACGATGGATGATAAACAAACATAGACGTTTGCTTGGTTCTTTATTAAATTAAAGAAATTAAGCAAACGTTTTTTTTCGTCAATGAAAAGTTGCATTGATTGAGCCAGACGTAGTTGTCTATTTTTTTGGCATTGAGGCCTACGTAATTCTTTATTAAGGATTACGTAGGCTTTTTTTTGGAGTTTCAAGTGGAAGACAAATTCAATTTATTTTCATTTACAGGTAAATACCGCATATTGCATTTAACCTGGTTTGCTTTTTTTATGTCATTTGTGGTTTGGTTGGGTTTAGGTCCAATGATGCCGTTCATCAAAGAAGCCTTAGCACTTACTGATCAACAAGCAAAAGTCTTATTAATACTTAACGTAGGTTTAACCATCCCTGCAAGGATTGTTGTCGGCATGTTGGTTGATAAACTTGGCCCTAAGATTATGTTCTCATCGATCCTAGTTTTGGGTGGACTAATTTCAATTGCCTTTAGTTGGATGCAAAGCTATGAACAACTGGCTTTAATGAGATTTTTTGCTGGCTTTATTGGTGCTGGTTTTGTGGTTGGTATTCGTATGATTTCAGAATGGTTCCCAGCCAAACAAACGGGTACTGCACAAGGCATTTATGGCGGTTGGGGTAATTTTGGTTCTGCCGGTGCTATGTTTACCTTGCCATTTGTGGCTGCCAGTTTTGGTGATGTGGATGGTTGGAGATACGCCATTACGATTGCCAGTGTGTTGGCGATTGTGTATGGTGTGATTTATTACTTCAATGTGTCTAACACCCCTAAGGGCTCCACTTACTTTAAGCCGAAGAAATCAGGCGCTATGGAAGTCACTAGCTTGGGTGATTTGATCTTGTACATAATGATGAGTATCCCACTTTATTTAGCCTTAGCGTTATTGACATGGAAATTGTCACCGGCTAAAGCTGGAATGATATCGTCAGAAACCACTTGGTTAGTGTACTCGGTGTTAGTCGCAGTTTTTATCTTGCAGTTGGTTAAGATCTGGCATGTTAATGCGGAATTTATCAAAAACCCAGTACCTGAACAGAGTCGTTATCATTTTAAGCAAGTGGCTATTCTTGACTGGGCCTACATGGCGACCTTTGGTACCGAATTAGCGGTAGTATCAATCCTGGCTATGTTTTATGTTGATTGGTTTGAATTGCCTAAGATTACTGCCGCGCTATTAGCAGGTGTGTATCCGTTTATTAATCTATTTGCTCGACCGGGCGGTGGTTGGATCAGTGATAAAATCGGTCGAAAACTAACCTTGATGATTGCCTTTGCTGGTATCGCCACTAGTTTTCTAGTACTCGGCAATGTTGACAAAGACACTTGGTCTATTAGCTGGGTGGTTGGTCTAACAATTCTAGGCGGTATTTTTTCTCAAGCAGGATCAGGCGCAGTATTTGCTATGGTACCATTGATCCAAAGACGCCTAACCGGGCAAATTGCCGGCATGGTCGGTGCTTTTGGTGCTGCTGGTTCGGTAATGTTTTTAACGGTAAACTCATTGGTAGAATACGATGAGTTCTTTATGTTGATTGGTATCGTTGCTGTGAGTGTATTGGTATTGATTATGTTGTTCTTGGATGAACCAAAGAATCAAATGACAGAGGTGTTGGATGACGGCACAGTTGAGATTATTAAATTAAATTAATGAATAAACTAAAGCTCAGTTTTCAATCCAATACTCAGGCAGGAATTAAGCCTGAGAATCAGGATGCTTGCGGTTTTTACATTCCAAGTTCTCCGGTGTTGGATAATAAAGGCATAGTAGCGGTTATAGCAGATGGTGTCAGCGCTTCAGAAAAGGCTAAAGATGCCAGCGCATGTTGTGTGCAGAGCTTCTTGAGTGATTATTATTCTACGCCAGATTCGTGGAGTACAGAGCATTCAGCTAGTAAGGTTATCTCAGCATTGAATAATTGGCTGCATTCACAGTCGATCAGAGAGCAAGAGCATTCCTCTATGCTTTCGACGATGAGTGTGTTGATTGTTAAATCTAACATGGCACATATATTTCATGTGGGTGATAGCCGTATTTATCGATATAGAGATGGCAAGTTAGAGCAATTAACACAGGATCACGTGTTGCATCTTGCTAAAGAGAAAACCTATTTATCAAGAGCAATGGGTTTTGATTTGAAAGTCCATGTTGATTATTACACGACTAAAGTGAAATTAGACGATGTGTTTTTAATGACAACCGATGGTGTGCATGATTATCTAACTGACAAAACACTTTGCTCACTACTTGGTGATGG
>DNJI01000105.1:4310-4786 GCA_003489145.1 Gammaproteobacteria bacterium
AAAGTAGACCAATTGCCAGATGAGAATTTAAGTGAGACGTTTGATAAGTTAACCAAAAGACCGATTCCGCCAGATTTAGAGAAAGGCATGAAGATTAACGGTTTTGAAGTTGAGTCTTTAATTCATGCAAGTAATAGAACCCAAGTCTATCTTGCCAAAGATAGTCAGACGAATGAAGCGGTAATATTGAAAACGCCATCGATTAATTTTGAAGACGATGCTCAATATTTAAAACATTTTATGTATGAAGAATGGGTCGGGCAAAGGATTCAATGTGCCAATGTGGTTAAGATTCATAATAGTAGTGAAGAAAGTAAATTTTTGGCCTATGCAATGGAGCATGTCAATGGTCAAACACTCAGACAATGGATGCAAGACAATCCGCAGCCTGATATTAAAGTGGTTGTTAGCTTAGTAAAGCAAATAATCCAAGGGCTTAGAGCTTTTCATCGTCAAGAGATGTTGCATTGTGATTT
>DNJI01000070.1:0-3966 GCA_003489145.1 Gammaproteobacteria bacterium
AATTTGCGTCAACTGAAGAGTAAGCTTGTTTTTTTGATCGTCAGTAATGCTATCAAGCGCTATCATCAGTTCACTCTAAAGTGGAACAGGATTTCACGATCAAACACACTCTTGTCTGGCGCAGGTGGCAATGGCGAGGCTTTGTATACTGCACGCTCAATGGCATCTTTAAAAGATTTTGACTTGGCGCTATTATCAACAACACAAGACTGAACATTTACACTTTGTACATTGCCATCGACATCTTGCAAGATGTGAACATCACAACCCCAGCTATCTTTCGCACCTTGGTAACGCCATTGATTATGCACTCTGGAAGCAATTTGATTAATGTAATTAACTTTAAGTTCATTCAATATATCTTCTTGCGCAATCTCTCTATCTTGATCTTCTTCAGCTTGTATCTCTTTGGTTAAAGCGCGCTTAGACTGCTCTTTGTTAAATTTTTTGGATTCAACTTTACGTAATTCTTCAATTTCTTGTTTTTTCTTTTCGGCAGTTTTGGCTTTTTTCTCGGCCTCCTTTCTTTTCTCTTCAGCAGCTTTACGCTTCTTTTCTGCTAAGTCTTTAGCTTGCTTCTCTTTTTGAGTTTTGGCTTTGAGTTGGTTAATTTTTCTTTGTTTTTCATAACGTTCATCTTCCAAAACTCTTAAGCGTTTCTCTTCGCGCTGAATTTTTAAGGTTTTCTGTTTTTGAATATCAACCAGGCGTTGTTTTTCTTTTTTGATTTCAGTCAAATCAACTGTTACTGCTTTAGGGATAGTTCTAGAGGCCGCTTTTTTAGGGTCTTCCTTTGGAATTTCCCAACGCTGTACGTTAGAGAAAAACAATCCAATCACTAAAATAAGGTGGAATACCACAGCCACCCAAAAAGCAATCGGATGACTTTTAGCGATTTCAGGCAGTTTAATTTTTTTAATAAAATCTGTCTTCATACTACTTAGCATCTGGTGATTCGGTTACGATACCCACCTTCTCAACCCCATTTTTTTGCAAGAAAGACATGAGCGAAATTACCGAGCCATAAGCCACTTCTCGATCGCCTCGAACAAAGACTTTCATTTGTGGGAAAACTTGCAATCTGGCCTGTACGCGTGCAGCAATTCTGCCCAATGAAAGGCGCTCGCCCGAACTCACTTCAGCCCCCTCGTCAGCCATTGAATTAATAAAATATTCACCCGCTCGATTAATAGTAATAATGGTAGGCTGTTGTTCAGTAAAGTCAACCATCTGCGCTTCAGCAGCAGGCAAGTCAACATCAATGCCTTGCTCGATGATCGGCGTGGTCATCATAAAGATAACCAAGAGCACTAACATCACATCAATATAAGGCACAATATTGATTTGCGCATCGATATTCGGTCTAATGCGTTTTGGTAATTCAATCATTATTAATTACTGTTGTCTTTGGAAAATAACAAACAATTCCTCAATAAAAGCGGTGTATTTATTGTTAATGGCTTCCACTTGAGAAACCAAGCGATTGTAGAAAATGGTAGCTGGAATCGCAGCAAATAAACCAAATGCTGTTGCAATCAAAGCTTCAGCAATACCAGGTGCAACAATAGCAATGGTTGCTTGCTTAACGGATGCCAAGCCAATAAAAGAATGCATAATCCCCCAAACAGTGCCAAATAAACCAATGTACGGACTAGAAGATGCAATCATTGCTAACACGCTCAATCCGCCATCTAGACGATCAATTTCATTGTTAGATGTGGTGTTCATTGAGCGATAAGCACGTTCAGAATTCATGATCAATGCTTGATTAGAGGTTGATTTTGAGTGGATAAACTCACCATAACCAGAGCCAAAGATATGCTCCATGGGTGTGCGGTCAGAAACAATTTTCGGGATTTGAGTGTGTAACTTTTCAAGATCCGTGTCCGCTAAAAAATGATGATGAAAAACTTTAACATCTCTCTTAGCGTCCATTAAAGTTTTCTTTTTTGATAGGATTAACGTCCAAGAGTAAATGCTCATTAATACCAAGATAAACATAACCACTTGCACCACAAAGCCGGCGCTCAGAATTAGGCTGATAATTGACAAACTGTTATCCATTTATTTTCTCCAAAATGATCGGTGGAATACCGCAAGGTTTAAAACTGTCAGCATGTAAACATGCCACAGTTATTTGTGCTTCAAATAATACCTTATTTTGCTTTGAAGGCGTTATTTTCTGTGAAAAAATCAGACTAGCATGGCCAACTTTTTGGATTGAAGTTTGTACATTCAACAAATCATTAAATTTGGCTGGTGAATGATAATCCGCATTAATTGACCTTACTGCAAAAATCACATTATGCGTTTCGACTAAATCATCTTGCTCAAAGCCTAGGTTTCGAAGAAATTCAGAGCGCCCTCTTTCGATAAATTTTAGATAGTTAGCATAATAAACCACACCGCCACTATCTGTGTCTTCATAATAAACTCGAACTGAGAGGTTTGCACTATTTTGATAGGCACTCATAATGAAGAAAAACTCTTTTTACTCATTAAACAGATCTTTTGTATTGGCAGGATTGGTCAAGCCTAAATGCGAGTAGGCTAAGTCTGTTGCGCTACGACCACGCGGTGTTCGCATGATAAAGCCTTGTTGAATTAAATAAGGCTCTACCATGTCTTCTAGCGTGCCACGCTCTTCGCCAATGGCAGTTGAAAGCGTGTCTAGACCCACTGGCCCACCTGAAAATTTTTGAGTCATGATCGATAGATAATCTCGATCCAATTGCTCTAGTCCACGTTCATCCACTTTAAGTGTAATCAAAGCTTCATGGGCAAGTTGCTGATGAATCACACCATCGGTTTTCACATCAGCAAAATCACGTACTCGGCGCAATAAGCGGTTGGCAATTCTTGGTGTACCACGTGAGCGTTTGGCGATTTCAAGCGCACCAGTTATTTCAATTTGAATACCAAGAATATCAGCCGAACGCAGAACAATTTTTTGTAAATCTTTTACTTCATAAAACTGTAAGCGTTGCACAATACCAAATCGATCGCGCAGTGGTGAAGTTAGCATGCCGGCACGCGTGGTGGCGCCAATCAGTGTAAATGGCGGTAGTTCCAACTGTACAGAGTGTGCCGCTACGCCCTCGCCCACCATAATATCAAGCTTAAAATCCTCCAAGGCTGGGTAGAGAATCTCCTCAACGACAGGATTGAGACGATGGATTTCATCAATAAATAAAATATCGTACGGCTCAAGTTTGGTCAGGATAGCGGCTAAGTCGCCAGAGCGTTCTAACACTGGGCCGGAAGTTTGCTTTAATCCAGCACCCATTTGATTGGCAATCACGTTAGCCAAGGTGGTCTTACCCAAGCCAGGAGGGCCGTAAATTAATGAATGGTCTAATGCATCACCACGCTTTTTAGCGGCTTTAATAAATAATGCCATTTGCGATTTGACGTCATCTTGACCAATATATTCACCAAGGGAGTCTGGACGTACCGACGTCATGACAATGTCTTCGCTGCCTTGGTCTTGTCCACCTACTAGAGAGTCTTGTTCTATCATACGAGATTGTAGAAATTTTCTATTATTTTAACTCATTAACCTTGCCAATCAATAGCTTGATTTTAATTGCCTTTGTTAAATGATTAAGACGCACAATCCGAGGATAACTAATTTCATTAATTTGTTGATAACTGGTGATGTTTACATGCCATTCACGATCGATAGATTGTTTATGCTGAAACAAAATAGGCGCTAACTTTTGAATTGGAAAATGCCAGCCAAATTCGTTAATCATCCATTGTTTTAAATTAGACTCAATTTTCTTGCCATCCACCCATAAGCCTTGAGCATTTGATTTAACACTAGTCTGCCCTAGCCCGAGTGAAGCACTGAGCGTGAGTGTGTAATCTTGATTTTTAGCCTTAATGACAAACCCAACGGTTTGATTGCGTTCATTCGTTGATACGCCCACCCTACCTTGTGCTTGCCATTGCTCGGGGATTATT
>DNJI01000070.1:4330-4479 GCA_003489145.1 Gammaproteobacteria bacterium
CTTTCGAGCGTAGTACAGCCCTGTAAAAACCACCCAAATAATAATATTACCATCCATTTCATAGGGTGTTCATTCTAACATCGACTATGGCTCTCATTGTATAATCAAGCGTTTGTTTGAGTTTGTTAATTAATTCTTTTATGCCGCAT
>DNJI01000046.1 GCA_003489145.1 Gammaproteobacteria bacterium
TTTTCTCTGCCACTATGCCAAGCATTATTAAGCGTGTTGCAGAAAAATTCTTAAACAATCCTAAAATTGTTAAAGTAAAAACCAAAACAGAAACCGCTCCAAATATCGAGCAGAAATACTGCTTAGTGGGCGGCTTAAGTCAAAAATTAGATGCACTCACTAGAATTCTAGAAGTGACAGAATTTGATGCGATGATTATTTTTGCCAGAACTAAAACTCTTACGGTAGAGCTAGCCGAAAAATTAGCCGCTAGAGGATTTACTGCAGAAGCAATTAATGGCGATATTCAACAAAGCCAACGTGAAAAAATTATTAACAAATTTAAAAAAGGTGGGATTGATATTTTAGTTGCCACTGATGTTGCTGCTCGCGGACTAGATGTGCCGCGTATTTCTCATGTGGTCAACTACGACATCCCTCAAGATGCAGAAACTTACGTACACCGCATTGGCCGTACCGGTCGTGCTGGACGTGAAGGTGAGGCGATTTTATTTGTATCGAATCGTGAAAGACGCATGCTTAGCAATATTGAACGTGTAACACGTCAAAAGATTGAACCACTTGAATTGCCGACCGCAAAAATCATCAACGAAAAACGTGTTAACACCTTTAAACAGAAGATTACACAAACAATCAACAATCAAGACCTTGGTGTTTTTGAAAAATTAGTTTCTGAATTCCAAGAGTCAAATGAAGAACTTGGTTTGATTAAAATCGCATCGGCCTTGGCGCATATCGCCCAAGGTAATGAACCTTTATTTCTTTCAGAAAAAGAGCCTAGTTTTGGCAGAGACCAAAAGCCAGGTGAAGAGAAAGTTGTGCCAGTAGAGGCCAATCCTCTTAATGCTCATCCGCAAATACCAATGCGTCGATACAAGCTTGAAGTAGGCAATAGTAACAATATCAAGCCTGGAAATATCTTAGGTGCTATTGCCAATGAAGCTGACATGGATAGCGAGTACATTGGTTCTATTCAAATTTTTGACAACTTCTCTACAGTAGATCTACCTGATGAAATGCCAAAAGAGACTTTTGAAGTCCTGAAAAAGACTATGGTTAACGGCAAACGTCTAAATATTACTGAACTTACCGAGAAAAACAACAAGGCTACTATTGGTGGCACTTCAGGGAAACGTAATTTTGGTCGTGGTAAGTTTTCTAAAGGTGGCAAAAATGATAGACGCGGCGGCAGAGACTCTCGTGGTGGTGATAGAAAAGGCGGCGGTGACCGTAATAGAAAGCCAAAATTCTCACGCTCAAAGCCTAAAAACAAATAGTCAAATTTATTTGGTGCGGTGATTGCTAAAGTAAGGTAAAATAGCACACGCTGGTAAAGAATACGGCTACTATTTATATTTTGTTGTTTGAACTTTTTCAAGTTTCTCTAAGTTATAAAGGTGGTATGTTTTTTCGGTAATTTTTTAACTTATAGGAGACATTATGTCTACAACAGGAAAAGTCAAATGGTTTGACGCAAAAAAAGGTTTTGGTTTTATTGAGCAAGAAAGTGGTGACGATGTATTCGTTCACTTCCGTGCTATTCAAGGTGACGGTTACAAATCACTAGAAGAAGGTCAAGAAGTAGAATTCGATTTAGAAGACGGTGCTAAAGGTCCACAAGCGGCTAACGTACATCCTCAGTAACTTTAATAGTTATTTGAATTCAAAAACCCAGTTTAATCACTGGGTTTTTTATTGCCTAAAATTCGTTAAAATAAGCTTATGAAAACATTCTATTGGTACGACTACGAGACTTTTGGCATTAGCCCAAGAATTGATCGAATTTCACAATTTGCGGGCATTCGTACGGATGAAGATCTCAATATTCTCGATGAGCACATGTTTTATTGCAAGCCAACGCATGATTGCCTGCCGTCGCCAGAAGCTTGTGCAGTCACTGGCATTAGCCCACAACTGTGCGAACAAAATGGCATGATTGAACATGCATTTATTCAAAAAATAAATACTGAGTTCTCCACGCCAAATACTTGTATTGTTGGCTATAACTCGATCCGATTTGACGATGAATTCACTCGTCACGCCTTGTATCGTAACTTTATCGATCCATACGCTTGGCATTGGAAAAATGGCAATACGCGCTGGGATATTTTAGATGTGGCACGCCTATGCTATGCGTTGAAAAAAGATGCAAGCCTAAAATGGGTACATAATGAAGAAGGTAAGCCTATTTTTAAGCTTGACCAACTTTCAATCGCAAATGGCATTGAACACGCCAATGCACATGACGCACTGGCTGATGTACGAGCCACCATTGCGATTGCCAAAATTATTAAAGACACACAACCCCAGCTATTTGATTATGCGTTTAGCTTGCGCGAAAAGAAAACAGTCGAAGGTAAGATTCAATTATTTGAGCCGATGTTGCACACCTCTGGCATGTACCCTGCCACATTATCTTGCACACGTTTGGCGGTTGCACTGGCTCATCACCCAGAATACAACGATCGAGCCATTGTATTTAACCTAGATCAAGATCCGTCCATACTCTTAGATATGGATATTGAAGAATTAAAAACCCTGATGTTTACCAAACAGTCTGAATTACCAAAAGGGGTTAAACGCCTAGAAATCAAAGATTTAATTTTTAACAAAAGCCCAATGTTTGTGCCTAATGTTTATAAGCTCGATCCTAAAGTTGTGGCGCAACTGCAAATTGATATGGACACTTGTCTTAAACACTTGTCATTTATTAAAGACAATCAAAGTGCAGTTAGCAAGGTGGTGCAAGCGCTGTATAAAAACGACCAAGAGCGCACTAAGGCGTCTGATGTTGATCAAGCACTTTACGATGGCTTTATGGATAATGCCGACAAACGCATCGGCGATCAAATACAAACGCTTAGCACGGATGCATTAAAAGACTTTCATCCAAAATTTAAAGATGGCAAACTTTCAACATTGCTCATGCATTTCAAGGCCAGGAACTATCCTGAAGCACTGAGTGAAGATGAGACTGAAGACTGGTTTGAAACTGTACAAGGCAGAGTGCAAGCCGGTGAAAATGGTTATTTGGCTATTGATGAATACTTTCAACGCATCAACGCTATGCGAAAACAACACCCTAATAAAGAAAAACTTTGGCAGCAACTCGAAGCTTATGGGGAATCTTTCTTTTAGTTCGTTTTGCTATTAATTTAGTTGTCGGGTATAATCTTGCTCCATTGAGGAAATGAACTAGAGAGAAGAATGAACGCCGAGACACGTTTTGAAATGTTTAGAAGGTTGTTGGAAAAAATCCCCAACCCAACGACAGAGTTAAATTACACCACCCCTTTCGAATTGCTAGTTGCTGTTACATTATCAGCCCAAGCAACGGATAAAAGTGTCAATAAAGTCACGGATAGATTGTTTCCAATTGCCAACACGCCTGAAGCGATTTTCGAGCTGGGTGAAGACACATTAAGAGACACAATTAAAACCATTGGTCTATTCAATTCAAAAGCCAAGCATATCATTCAAGCTTGTAAAATCCTAATTGAAAAATACGATTCTGCAGTGCCAGAAACTCGTAAAGAATTAGAAGCCTTGCCAGGTGTTGGCCGTAAAACTGCTAATGTGGTTTTAAACACGGCTTTTGGTCATCCAACAATCGCAGTAGACACGCACATCTATCGTGTTGCTAACCGCACAGCAATTGCCAGCGGCAAGACTGTACTAGAAGTTGAAAAGAAACTGGTTAAATTCATCCCTGATGATTTTAGAGTGCCTGCACATCACCTGATGATCCTTCATGGTCGTTACACTTGTAAAGCGCGTTCGCCATTATGTACTGATTGCATCTTGTTAGATCTTTGTGAATACGAAGAAAAAAATCTATAGTCACTTAGCTTTATAATAGAGCCCATGCTCTACACCCAAGATAGAACTCAACAGCGTCAATTCCTTGCCAATGCTTGGCAAAAATTTCTAGATAAGAAAGTACTCGACCCACTCGAAGATCAACTTACGCAGGTAATTGAGATGCATCCAGAGTATCACAAGCTTATCAGTAATATTGAGTCTGAATTTTTTCCTGAAAGTGGAGAGGTCAACCCTTTTTTACATATTAACCTGCATTTGTCATTAAGAGAGCAACTGTCGATTAATCAGCCAAAAGGTATTAACGAGTATTATCAAAAAATACTGGGGAAAGTTCAAGATCCACACGAAGTCGAACATCTGATGATGGATTGCATTGCACAAATGATTTTCTCATCACAGAAAAACAACACGCCGATGGATCATCAAGCTTACATTCGCTGCTTAGAGGCGCAATCTAGAGCCTAAACTTAATGTCGATTGAAGCGCACATTGAGCAACATCTAGGCCTAAGCATTATTAACAAACAATCAGTGAGTACAGGGCTATTTTCCGCCTATCAAGTTACATTATCTAATGGCAATACAGTCTTTGTTAAATACCAATCACACCCTAACCAGCAATTAATTAATGAAGGCAGAGAATTAGCGTTATTAGGAAGAACCATTCACACACCAACAGTGCTGGGTAGTTGTGAACATTGCTTGATATTAGAATGGATTGATACTACACAGAATGCAAACATGCAGTCACAAATGGGGTTGGCGCTTGCCAATCTTCACCAAAATACAGGTGATTATTTTGGATTTGAGTTTGACAATAAAATTGGGAAAACCCCTCAACCCAATGGTGTTGGTCAAAATATTGACAATTGGGCTGATTTTTATTGGGAGTATCGACTACTACACCAAATAACATTAGCACATCAAAATACGTTGATTAGTCAAACTGACTATCAGCAGCTACTTCAGGTGAAGGATATTTTGCCAAACTTGTTAGACAATACAATCAAGCCTACATTACTACATGGCGATCTATGGTCTGGCAATGTGTTAAGTGGGAAAAACCACCCTTATTTTATTGATACCGCTAGTTATTACGGCCATCGAGAAATCGATTTTGCACTGACTTTTATGTTTGGTGGATTTGATAATGATTTTTATCAAAGCTATAATGAAAGCTATCCATTAGACAGCGGTTTTAATACAAGAAAGCCACTCTATATGCTTTATCACTATCTAAATCATCTCAATATTTTTGGTAGTGGTTATCATGCTAACACCATGAACTGCGTTAGCCAGTTATTAGACTAAGTCTTCCAATTTACAAAGTTGGTTAGTAATTGCAAGCCATCATGTTGTGATTTTTCCGGGTGGAACTGCACTGCGAACATATTGTCTTTTGCGATAGCACAAGTAAAATCAATGCCGTAATCGGTTGATCCGACAACAACAGAATGGTCGGCTTCTTTTACGTAATAACTGTGTACACTATAGAAACGCGCATTATCATCAATATTATGCCAAAGTGGGTGTTCAAACTCTTGTTTTACGTTATTCCACCCCATGTGTGGGATTTTAAGTTCACTTTTATCAAATTTAACCACATCCCCTGGGATTATTGACAACCCATCAGTACCGCCATTTTCTTGAGAGTGATCAAATAAAAGTTGTAGTCCTAAGCAAATACCCAAGAAAGGTTTTTCATGGGCAGCTTGTTTAATCACATCCACCAAACCATGTTCGTTGAGTGCTTGCATACAAGCGCCCATTGCACCTTGACCAGGAAACACAACACGATCAGCTTCACTGATTAGCTTTGCATTGTCAGTAAGAAAGACTTGATCATTGGGTGCGACGTGCTCAATGGCTTTTTGCACTGAGCGTACGTTACCCATGCCATAGTCAACAATGGCTATGGACATAATTTATAAGCTACCTTTGGTCGATGGGATGACGCCAGCTTGGCGCTCATCTGGCGTCACTGCCATACGTAACGCTCTACCGAAAGCCTTAAATATAGTCTCAGCTTGGTGATGAGAATTCACCCCTTTAAGATTATCAATGTGCAAGCTAATCAAGGCGTGATTAACAAACCCTTGGAAGAACTCAGAAATTAAATCTACATCAAAAGTACCAATCATTGCGCGTGTAAAGCTAACATTAAGCTCTAAGCCAGGACGACCAGATAGATCTAACACGACACGTGACAAAGCCTCATCTAATGGCACATAAGAATGCCCATAACGAGTAAATCCTGCTTTATCGCCGACCGCTTGTGCAAATGCCTGACCTAAAGTAATGCCGATATCCTCAACACTGTGGTGATCATCAATTTGTGTGTCGCCATCACATTTAATATTTAAATCCATTAGACCGTGACGAGCAATTTGATCCAACATGTGGTCTAAAAAAGGCACACCGGTATCGATACTTGCCTGACCAGTGCCATACAAATTGAGTTCAACATCAATGTCTGTTTCGTTAGTTTTTCTTGATACTTTAATCATGGTTATTATTGTTTATAAGTATTCTTTAATCAAAATTTCAGCAATCTGAATAGTGTTGAGTGCTGCGCCTTTACGGATATTATCAGAAACTACCCACAAGTTGAGGCCTTTCTCATGAGATATGTCTTCACGAATACGACTGACAAACGTATCATCATGGTTAGTTGCCTCAACAAATGGTGTGGCATAACCACCATCTTCACGTGTATCCATCACGGTAACGCCGTTTGCATTCGATAGTATTTCAGTTGCTTCAGCCGCTGTAATCTTCTTCTTGGTTTCAATATTAATGGCTTCAGAATGACCGTAAATTACCGGCACACGAACTGCTGTTGGATTAACTAAGATGTTTTCATCTTCAAAAATCTTTTGCGTCTCCCACACCATTTTCATTTCTTCTTTGGTATAACCATTGTCTTGGAATACATCAATATGAGGAATCACATTAAAAGCAATTTGCTTTGGGTACACTTCAACATCAACATCAGTATCACCACCGAGTAGCTTTGTTGTTTGATTAATTAGCTCAGAAATAGCCTCTTTGCCAGAACCTGATACCGCTTGATAAGTAGCTACATTAATACGCTCAATACCTACTGCATCATAAATTGGTTTAAGTGCCACTAGCATTTGAATAGTTGAGCAATTAGGGTTGGCAATAATATTGCGTTTGGTATAGCCCGCAATTGCATGTGGATTGACTTCTGGAACCACCAAAGGAATGTCTTCATCGCGGCGGAAATGCGCCGTATTATCAATCACCACACAGCCAGCTGCTGCTGCAATAGGTGCATATTTTTCAGAAATATGACCGCCTGCTGAGAACAAGCCAACTTGTGCTTGAGAAAAATCAAACGTATCCAGGTCTTGTACTGTCCAGCTTTTGCCTTGACAAAGTACTTTCTTACCCGCAGAGTTAGCACTCGCTAATGGGTATAAATTATTAATTGGAAAATTACGCTGCTCTAGAATCGAAAGGATAGTTTCGCCCACAGCGCCTGTTGCACCAACAACGGCAACGTCATATGTCTTACTCATAAGTATACAAATTGAAAATTATAAAATCTGGGATATTATACTTGATTGTCAATGTCGATAAATTGATGCTTAAGATCAAATTTATCACTCAAGTGTTGGCATAAAGCTTGTACGCCATAACGTTCAGTTGCATGGTGTCCTGCTGAAATAAATGCAATATCATTTTCTTTGGCAATGGCTGGAATTTGCTCAGATACTTCTCCGGTTAAAAATACATCGGCATCTACTGCAATACCATGATCGATATAGCTTTGCGCCCCGCCCGTACACCAAGCAATACGTTTAAGTTGTTTGTTGTCATCGCCAAACACCAATGGTGTTCTATTTAATGCTTGACTAACCGTTTGTGAAAAATCTGCCAACGTTGTATTGATTTCACCCTGCCACACCAGCGTATCACCAATTGGCGCTGGGTTGTGAATGCTAAGCTTTTTTGCTAATTCAATATTGTTACCCACCTCAGTGTGTGCATCCAATGGCAAATGGTAGGCAAACAAATTGACATTATTGGCAAGCAATTGCGCAATTCGATTGCGCTTTATGCCGGTAATTTTAGCACCTTCATTTTTCCAAAAAAATCCATGATGAACAAACAAAGCATCCGCTTTTTCGTCAATCGCGCGTTCAATCAAATCTAAATTGGCACTAACACCAGAGATGATGTTAGTAATCTCTTCACAACCTTCAATCTGTAAACCGTTTGGACAATAATCCTTAAACTGATCTACACTTAGGTAATCATCACAATAGCTTGCTAAGTCTTGGCGATTAATCATAATAAGCTTTAACAATGGTGATAAACAGTGCATTTTCTTCAGCACTACCGACAGTAACACGCAAACAATTATCCAAATTTGGTGCACTACTTAAGTTCTTAATCAACACACCTTGGGTCTTTAATGCCTCAAACAATGCGTTAGCACCAGGTGCTCTAAACAAAATGAAGTTCGCCTGAGAAGGATAAACACTCAAACCATCAATACCACTCAGTGCTGTCGATAAACTAGAGCGCTCAGTAAGGATTACCTTGGCATTTTTATCAATTTCGTCTTTTTCTTGCAATAAGAAATTGGCACTCACCTGAGTTAAAGTGTTGATATTGTAAGGTAGTCTTAGTTTATCTAGTTCAGTCACTGTGTTTTTAGCGCCAATCAACAAACCTAGGCGCAAGCCAGCAAAACCAATTTTAGAAACTGTTCTAAGCAGAACTAGATTTGGATACTTAGCAATATCCATCAAGAAGCTATCATCTGCATAAGCGTAATAAGCCTCATCCAGTACTACCATTGCCTCAGTTGAAGTGATGATTGTCTCAATAGCGTCTCGATCAAATGCATTGCCAGTTGGGTTATTCGGGTAAGCAATAAAAATAAGTTTAGGCTTGTGTGTTTTTATGGCTGATAACGTAGCCGATAAGTCAATCTCAAAATTATCATCTAAATTAACACCTTGGTAGTTTAAGCGTGTGAACTTTGCAATCATGCCATACATGACAAAACTCGGCTCAATACTCAAAATCGTATCGCCCGTTTCACAAGCCAACGCTAAGAGTTGTATTAGCTCATCAGAACCATTGCCCAGCAACACGCCAAAATCGGCTGGAATGTCCATCAATTCACGCAGCGTTTGCCGTAATTCGTCAGCACTAGGGTTAGGGTATCGATTAAGATCAGCATCGGCTAAATAAGCCAAATACTGGCCAATCAACTCATCTGGCAGAGGGAATGGAGATTCCATTGCATCGAGTTTAATCATATCGTCAGACGCAGGAACATGATAAGCATTGATCGCTTGAATGTCGGAACGTAGCCAATTGTTAATAAAACTCATTATTTAGGTGCTTGTCGATTAGGATGATATTGCATTTTACCTATACTCTTTGCACTTAATAGGCTTTGGTAAGTGTAGTCTAATGCACGTTTACACGCAATATTAACATCAACACCTGATGCTAATAACGCACTGATAGTGCTTGATAATGTACAACCAGAACCATGGTAATCACC
>DNJI01000033.1 GCA_003489145.1 Gammaproteobacteria bacterium
AAACCAAATCCACATAAAAAAAGCACCTTCGAGTTTGTGTAATTTGGCATTACTGTTGGCAAATATTTCATTGAATAACTTAACGGCAATATCAGCTTTGGCTTGGTAATATGGCTTAATCACATTATTGGCAAGGGGAATTAACTCCTTATCTTTAATCATACGTGTGAGTAGTGATGGGCCGACACTATTGGGTGCTAACACCAAAATTCCATTCATTCTACTAATAGCCTCAATAGCATCATGATTGGCAATCACAATACCGGCTCTAAGCCCTGGCAAGCCCAGTTTGGACAACGACATACATAAAATCGTATTGGTATTCCAACTTAGGGATACGTCAGTATAAATAGCGCCTGGAAATGGCTGACCATAAGCATTATCAACAATCAGTGGAATATTGTTGGCTTGGGCGATGCTGTCTAGCTTTGCAAGCTCATCATCAGTAATCACATTGCCGGTTGGATTGGTGGGGCGAGAGATACAAATAACACCAATATCTTCTTGCTTAAGCGTTTGTTCTAGTTGATCAAAATCAATCTGATATTTAAATTGTTGATTGTCAAGCTCGTGAATTTTAGGCTTAACAGATACAAACATATTCGCTGATAAGCCTTGGTCGGCATAACCAATGTATTCAGGTGCAATTGGCAGTAATACTTTCTTTTTACTGTCATCCGGCATCTCGCCAGCAAATAGATTAAACAATGAAAAGAAGCTACTTTGTGAGCCGTTGGTAATGGCAATATTGCCTTCATCTAAGTTCCAGCCATAATGATCATTCAGCATTTTAACCAAGACTTGGATGAAAACCTCTGATCCTTGTGGACCATCATAGCGCCCTAGCATTTGATCAACTTCGTTATTATCAATCAATGCTTTAAGTTCACTCACAAAAATATCATGTGCCTCAGGTATCAGTGCTGGATTACCGCCACCGAGCATAATAATATTTTCATTATCGCTATGGTTGGCCTTGCCCAAATCATCCATCAACTGGGTGATACCAGAATAACGGGTAAATTTTTGGCCGAATTTTGAGTAGTTTTTATTCATGATTTTATTTTATGACAAATACCAATGGGTTTTATAAGTATAAATATTCTTCACTATCGATTAAAATAACGCATTGCTACAAACATTTTGAACATGAGTATAGAAAAAATTACCGCCTTTCCAGAAATCACTCTCGCCGTTGTTGAGGGTGAAAATCTTGTTTCCATTACCCAAGGGTATTACGATATTGACAAGGTAACGAAACACATACAAACCTGTATTGGAATGGTTAGAAAATATGAAAAAATGGGTTATTATAATTTAGCCCAACCTGAGTTTATCAGTGAAGTGATCACCACCTTTACCAATTTAGAAGTCAGCAAAAAAGACGTTATTCGCGCGAATAATTTTATGGAAATTACGGGCTATGAATGTAATCGTGTGTGGCAACTGCCCGATCAAATGAAAGTAGAAGCTTCACAAATGCTGCATGGTTTCTACATTACTTACGACACAGATAACTGGGAAGATTTTAGTGTTGAACCCATTGAAGATAAGGCTTCAAGTTAAGAAAGGATTCTCACTCTGAATGATCTACCTTTGAGTTTGTCATTGCTGATTTTTTTCAGCGCTTGTTTAACCAATTCTGAGCTCACCGCTACATAAGACCAATTACTAGCAACAATAATCTTGCCGATCTTGTCGCCAGGAATTCCACCCTTGCCAGTTAATCCGCCGACAATATCACCAGGACGTAGTTTTTGTTTTTTACCACCATCGATTTTAAGCGTGGTCATCGTTGGTTTTCTAATCGGTTTATCAAGAAGACTGTCACTTGGAAGCGAGTCAGGCGTGATATCAAGTTCTAAAGCGTTGAGTTTGTGTGTTTCACGATCACCATACAAAGTGCAAGCAATACCACTGCGTCCTGCTCTACCAGTACGGCCAATACGATGCACATGGACTTCGGGATCATGAGCAATGTTAAAGTTAATCACCATATCAAGTGAATCAATGTCTAGCCCTCGTGCGGCAACATCAGTCGCCACCAAAACAGAAATACTTTTATTGGAAAAACGAATCAGTGCCTGGTCGCGTTCTCGTTGATCGAGATCGCCATGAATTGACAATGCATAAAAGCCATAATAAATAAGCTCATCAGCTACGTCTTGAGTATCAATCTTGGTATTACAAAAAACCAAAGCAGAATCTGGCTTGTGTTTGGCCAGTAGTAAACGCAACGCCATCATCCGCTCATCTGCACTGTTGGCTTCATAGAAATATTGTTTAATAGTGGACTCTTCATGGGTAGAAGGCGCTTCAACCATAGTCGGGCTTTGCATCACTCGCTCAGCAATACTGGCAATTTCATCTGGGAAGGTAGCACTAAACAAAAGCGTTTGTCGATTGGCTGGGATTTTTTCAATGATCTCATCAATAGTGTCTTGAAAACCCATATCAAGCATACGATCTGCTTCATCCAATACCAACGTAGTAATATGATCCAGCTTCAGCGTGCCTTTGCGCAAGTGCTCTTCAATACGTCCTGGCGTACCAACCACAATATGTGTGCCATGCTCTAATGAGCCAATCTGTGGGCCAAACGGGGCGCCACCACAAAGAGTTAAAACTTTAATATTATGAACCGCTCTAGCGAGTTTTCGAATCTCACTAGCTACTTGGTCGGCCAACTCACGTGTTGGGCATAAGACAATCGATTGCGCCTTAAAAGACTTAACGTTGAGTTTTTGCAATAAACCCAAACCAAAAGCTGCCGTCTTACCCGAGCCCGTTTTACCTTGGCCAATCACATCTTTGCCTGAAAGGATTGCCGGCAAACTTAGCGCCTGGATTGGCGTCATTGATTCGTAACCCAATGAACTCAGATTTTTTAATAGGTCAGGATGTAAATTTAATGATGAAAAATCAGTGGTGCTCACAATAAAAGCTCGATAACAAGATAGGAGGATTTTACCTTAATCTACAATGTTAATATCAATGCCCTGCTCTAGCATCTCTTGCTGTCGAACTTTGAGATAATCGCCAAATCTTGGGAAATCCTCATAGTGCTTACCACTCACATAACGCAATACCGTATTGAAATGGAAACTGTACAACTGGCCATCAATTTTAGTAATATTTTTACCCTCATTAAACAGCAAAACCCCAGGGCGGTAATTAAGATCAAAGTCTTTAACCATTTTCCTTGGTGAAGTAACCTTTCCATCAAAATTAATAATTTTTTGATCAGAGTATGCGTCAAAACGAATAAACAAATATTGTTTTAATTCAGCTTTGACATCATCTCGATTAATTAATTTTTCATGGAAATTTTTACAATCAATGCAGTCTTTGTCTTCAAAAAGGATGGCAACCGGTTGTTTGTAATCTTGTAAATAACTGGCTTTTTCCAAGCCTGAATAATCAATAAAGGTATAACCTTTAGAAGATTTCTGATTAGATTCAACGTAATCTGATAACGTGGTATTTTTGTAAGATTGGCTTACTACATATTCCAACACCTGTCGAAAAGCTTTTGGCGTACGGTAACCATTTGTTCTAAAGGCTTGTTTACCATCTTCACCGATAAAAATAATGGTTGGCGTGTATTGCACTTTAAGAATCTTACTTAGCTCTTTTTCTAATAAGGCTTCATTTTCATTTAGGGTGATTTCTCGATCACCTTTAAGATTAACTGCAATGACAGAAAAATGCTTTTGAATAAAGGCTAAATTATCACCACTTTTAAAATTTTGATCCAACATAGAGCTGCAATAAGGGCAATTATCTAAATGAAAATACAACAAAACGCTCTTATTCTCATCCATCGCATCCTCAACGTCTTCAGCAATGTCTAGGAAACTATCGGTAAACCAAGATGGGATTTCATAAGCAGCACCGCCCGTAATTTGACCCAATTTATCCACTTGAGCGCTAGAGTTCGTACTGATGATTGTCAATAGAAAAACCACAACGAAGTGTAAAAAATAAGGTGGAAACCTAAGTCTCATAGTGCTTTCAAATAGCCTAAACCTTTATTATATTACTCCTATTAAAAGCATGAAAATCACTTTATTTATACAAAAAAGTTGAATAATGGCTATGCAAACGGTGATAATAATAATTGTCTGTTGTGTTTAATGTTGACTATATACCCTGAGCCGATAAATAAACATACTAGGAGATGAGATAGACTTACTATTGAGCAAGCCCGCCACGTAGTGGGAAGCCTGCGGTAATCTTCGAACTTCCGCCTTGAGCCTTCTTGGTTCAGGTTTCTCAACTCGATACAATGGACCCTTCTTACTTTTAGCACTTCAGTTATAATTCATACCATGAAGACGCTTAGACAATCGATTCGCATCCAAAGACGATTAATCTCATCATCTGATCGAGAAAAATTTGCCAAGCAATTATTATCTCAAATACAAAAATTAGCAAATTTTCAACATGGGCAAAAAATTGCCCTTTATTTGCCAAATGATGGTGAAATTGACACAAAATACATACAAAACTTCTTAAAAAATAGAGGTTTTAGTATCTATTTACCGATATTAGTCGGTAAAAGTCTAAAATTTGCAAAAGTTGGTAAAAATTTCAGAAAAAATCGATTTGGCATTAATGAACCAATTTCTACCCAAATTTTAAATGCCAACCAACTCAATACACTCTTTATGCCACTCGTAGGCTTTGATCAATTCAAAAATCGAATTGGCATGGGTGGTGGATTTTATGATCGCACCTTAAGTTTCAAAAAACGACAACAAGGTTATAAGAATCCCAAACTTTACGGCCTAGCTTTTGATTGCCAAGAGGTGGCTAAGTTAAACACTAAACCTTGGGATGTGCCACTCGATGCAGTGGTTACACCGACTACAATTTACCGGTAGCGTGTTTTTGAAAAAATGACTTTAATGTCGAGTTTTCATTAATGAGATTCATGCCAAAACCACGCAACCACCGCAGTGGTTCGTTATTTTCTTTATAAATCCAGTTTAGTCCTGTCATGGTTTTTGCCATCAGTTCATTATCGAGTCGACGCGCTCTGGCATAAGCACGTAACACACTATAATCACCTAATGGTTTCGATGAAGATTGTAATTGATCTGATAATTCACTAACATCTGAAAAACCTAAGTTAACGCCTTGTCCTGCAAGCGGGTGAATATTGTGCGCCGCATCACCAATCAAGGCAATATTTTCTTTAACATAATCTTTAGCACTGCGCTCAATCAGTGGGAATGCCTGAACCTTATTCAGCACTTCAAACTGACCAAATCGATATTCAACACCAGCAGAGAGTCGATCAGAAAATTCTTGAGAAGATAATGACAACAACTCATTAGCAAGTTGGTTTTCAGCAGACCAAACGACTGAAGCTTCATTATCACTGAGTGGCAATAGTGCAATAATACTGTTAGATAAAAAACGTTGCCAGGTGGTATCTTCAAAACCTTTGTCTGAGCGAATATTACAAATAATGGCTTTTTGTTGATAATTGGTTTCACTAAATTCAATTTGTGTTAAATCACGAACACGTGAGCGTGCGCCATCAGCACCAATTAACAAAACACAAGACAAGGGCTGGTCATTATCCAATTGTAATTGATAACCCTCATCCGTTTTATCGATACTATCGAGTTTAGCATTAATGAATTTAACCTTGGTATCGCTTAACGCTGCAAACATGGCTGACTGAATCGCATCGTTTTCAATAATGTGGCCTAAATGCGTTAAGTTGTCATCAGCTGCGGAAAAATCTAAACACCCGTGGGAATTTTGATCCCAAACTCTGGTTTGTGTAAACACATGTTTACGTTTAATTAAATCCCAAACACCAAGCTTAGTCAGGAAAGCTTCAGAGGTTGGGGTGATAGCACTAACGCGTGTATGAAAATCTTTACCTAATTTTGGTCTAGGGTTGTTTGGCTCGATAATGGCAATTGATGCGTTGGTTTTTTGCGCCATACTCAAAGCAAAGGCCTGCCCTACCATACCACCACCCACAATCACCACATCAAACTGGCTCATGACTCCCCTGCAATGGTCATTTGGTTAACCAGTACTGAGCCAACTTTTAAATTACTACGCTGGTCAATATCTGTGCCTACGTGTTCAATACCGAGCAGCATGTCTTTTAAATTGCCAGCAATGGTGAGACCGGAAACAGGATATTGGATCTCACCATTTTCTACCCAAAAACCTAGGGCGCCTCGTGAATAATCACCGGTTGTTGCGTTCACACCTTGGCCCATGAGTTCGGTTACTACCAAACCCTTACCCATGGCTTTAATCATTGCTTCTAAGCCACCATCAAAATTAGCAGTTACGCTCACATTGTTGGTTCCACCTGCATTAGCGGTGGTTTTTAGGCCGAGCTGGTTGGCCGAATATTGCCCCATCACATAGCTTTTAACTCGCCCGTCTTTAACAAAATATTGCTCACGTTTAAGTACACCATCACGATCAAAGGCCTTAGCACCGAGTGTCTTTTTCGCAAAGGGCTGTTCAAACAAACTTAAGCTTTCTGGAATGACAATTTGATCGATACTGTTTAATAAAAAAGTTGATTTTTTGTATTGTCTTGAACCACCTAAAGCGCCTAATAATTGAGCAAATAGTCCGCCTGATAAACGTGATGTAAAGATTACTGGACATTTTTGTGAAGGTAGTGACCGAGCCCCAAGTTTTTGTTGTGCCAATAGTGCCGCCTTCATACCTACTTGCTGTGGCGATTCCATATCATTTGCATCAAGCGCTGTGGTGTATTCGTAGGCCGTTTGCATATCATCATCGCGTTTTGCAATTAAAGAACAATTGAGCGAATGACGTGTGCTGCTTTGTGTGGCGATTAATCCATTAGAATTAGCATACAAGCCTTCGCCCTGAAAACTAGAAACTTCTGCACCTTCTGAATTATCAATTTCATTTTGCTCTAAAGCGATCTCTTCACAGGCTTTAGCTAAGTCAATACTGTGTTGCGCGTCTAAATCCCAGGGATGGTAAAGGTCTAAATCAGGCGCATCAAAGGCCATCAGATCTTTTGGCGCCAAGCCACTAAAAGGATCTTCTTGGGTGTACTTTGCAATCAAACAGGCGGATTCAATGGTTTTATTTAAACTGTCTTTACTCAGGTCAACACTCGATGCGTGACCTTTCTTTTGACCC
>DNJI01000032.1 GCA_003489145.1 Gammaproteobacteria bacterium
TATTTGAAAAATAATATTGAAAGCTTGATGGCTAGAGATAAGACGTTAATTATTGAAGCGGTGTATCAATCTTGTGAAGATAAGGCTAATATCGTGGCACAAGATGAATTAGAATCAGGCAAACGTGCATTATTAAACCTAGGGCATACCTTTGGGCACGCGATTGAAAATACGTTGGGCTATGGTAATTATCTGCATGGTGAGGCGATTTCTGTCGGTATGCTAATGGCAGTAAAACTTTCACAACTTGAAGATTACGTATCAGCCGATGCAGTTGATCAAACTCAATATTTATTAGAAAAAGCTAATTTACCAATCTCTATTAGCGGTAAAATTACCGCTTCTGATTTCATGGCAGCAATGTCAGTTGATAAGAAGGTGATTGATGGCAATATTCGTTTGATTTTATTAAAAGAATTAGGCGACGCATTTATTTGTGATGACTATCAACAACAGCTTTTAAATCAAGTAATCAATGACTTTTGCCAATAGGATAAACATGACAGACGCTAATAAAAGTACAAAAAAAGTTGAAGACGAAGAGGTAATGATTACTTCAAGTATTAGTGATTTAGAAAAGATGCTCGAAGGCGTTGAAAAAAATACCAATACTAAATTTGAGCGATTTTTCTTGCCGGCTTTGGCCGTATTTAGTGCCATCGTTATTGGTATGTTTACCATTATTTACTCTATCACCAGTGATATGACGCGTTTAGCCAATTCAATGGATCCTAATATGGGTGGCAATATGACTGCAATGGTGAGCAGTGTTGAGAAAGTGTCTAACAGTGTCGAGAAGATGACGAACTCAGTGACTTATATGCAAAAGAACTTTGATCAGGTTAATAAAAATATGACCATCATTGCGTCAAAATTAGACAATCTAGATTCTATCTCTGCTGATCTAACTCACGTTAGTGCTAAGATGGATGCTTTAGAGCCAATGCTAATCAACATGGAAGAAATGAACAAAAACATGACAACCATGCAAGACTCAATGCAGTGGATGCAGCGTGATTTATCGATTCTACGTGCTTCATTCTCTAGACCAATGAGTGTGATTAACAAGATGCCATTCCCGTTCTAATATGTCTTTAAGTGAGGAGCAAGTTGGTCAAATTGCTTATCTAGCGCGCTTATCTTTAAGCAACGAAGCGCTCAAAAGTAATACTAAAGATTTAAATTCTATTCTTAGCTTGGCTGAGCAATTAGCACAGATTGATACCGATAACATTACGCCGATGGCCCACCCCCTACACATGACGCAACGTTTACGTGAAGATAAAGTCGGTGAAGAAGATCAATCAGAATCTTTTCAAGCCATTGCACCAAAAATAGGCAAAAAACATTATTTGGTGCCAACGGTAATAGAGTAGATAGTCCGACCTGATAAATATGATAATTTCTGACTAGATATGAGTATTCACCATAAAACCATTGCGCAGTTATCGCAAGGCCTAAGCTCAGGAGAGTTTTCTTCTGTTGAGCTCACACAACATTATCTTGATCGTATTAACGCATCAGATCTTAATGCCTTTATTACCGTGACTGATGAGTTTGCCATGAAGCAAGCACAAGCCGCTGACGATAAAATTGCCAAAGGTGTTGGGGGTATTTTGACTGGTATTCCTTACGCACATAAAGACATTTTTTGTACTAATGGGGTAAAGACTTCTGCCGGTTCTAAGATGCTTGATAACTTTATTTCTCCTTACGATGCAACCGTGAGTCACAAACTTAACCAGGCTGATTTGGTCATGTTGGGTAAGGCTAACATGGATGAGTTTGCCATGGGCTCATCGAACGAGAATTCTTATTATGGTGACGTTAAAAACCCGTGGAATGTGGATAAAATACCAGGTGGTTCATCGGGCGGCTCAGCTGCAGCAGTGGCAGGCCGTTTAGCGCCTTTTGCCACAGGCACAGATACTGGTGGCTCGATTCGTCAGCCTTCAAGTCTGTGTGGTATTACCGGGTTAAAGCCTACTTATGGTCGCGTGTCACGTTACGGTATGATCGCTTATGCTTCAAGCCTTGACCAAGCAGGGCCAATGACACAAACAGCTGAGGATGCAGCGCTAGTATTAAATGTGATGGCTGGTTTTGATGAAAAAGATTCAACCAGTGCTGAGCGTGATGTAGAGGATTACACTGCATCGTTAAATGATTCGATTAAGGGCTTAACCATTGGTTTGCCAAAAGAGTTTTTCTCAGAGGGGTTGGATGATGAAGTCGCCTCTCAAGTAATGGCTGCTGTGAAAGAATTTGAAGCCATGGGTGCGACCGTTAAAGAAGTGTCGTTACCAAATTCAGCTTACGCCATTCCGACTTATTATATTGTCGCACCTTGTGAATGTTCATCAAACCTTTCACGTTTAGATGGTGTACGCTATGGTTATCGCTGCGAAGATCCAAAAGATTTAGAAGACTTATACTTGCGTTCACGCTCAGAAGGTTTTGGTGAAGAAGTTAAACGCCGCATTATGATTGGTGCCTATGCATTGTCAGCGGGTTATTATGATGCTTATTATCTCAAAGCACAGAAAACCAGACATCTTATTAGCGAAGACTTTAAAAAAGCCTTTAAAGAAGTTGATGTGATTATGGGCCCTGTTTCACCGACAACAGCGTTCGATTTAGGTTCAGTCAAAGATCCTGTGTCAATGTACTTGGCTGATATTTACACTTTAAGTGCAAATTTAGCTGGCCTACCAGGCATGAGCATTCCGGCAGGTTTTGCACAAAAATTACCTGTGGGATTACAACTGATTGGCAATTACTGGTCTGAGTCTAAGTTGTTAAATATTGCCCATCAATTCCAACAACAAACTGATTGGCACACACAAGCGCCACAGGAGTTATAGCATGGAATGGGAAACAGTCATTGGTCTTGAGATTCATGCTCAGTTAAATACAAAATCTAAGATTTTTTCAGCGGCAGCGACCCAATATGGTGCTGAGCCAAATTCACAGGCTTGTGCGGTAGATTTGGGCTTACCAGGCGTGTTGCCGGTTTTAAACAAAGAAGTCGTTAGCAAGGCGGTTAAATTTGGCTTAGCGGTAGATGCACACATCAATCAACGTAACGTCTTTGATCGTAAAAATTATTTTTATCCTGATTTACCGAAAGGTTATCAAATCTCCCAGCTCGATTGGCCGATTGTTGGTGAGGGAGAAATCGAAATCACACTAGGCGATACCACTAAAGTAGTTGGTATTACTCGTGCACATTTAGAAGAGGATGCGGGTAAGTCGATTCATGATTTGTATGATGACTATACGGCGGTTGACCTTAATCGCGCCGGCACACCTTTACTTGAAATTGTGTCAGATCCTGATATGCGTAGCGCTAAAGAAGCAGTGGCCTATGCTAAAAAAATTCATGCCTTAGTGCAGTATTTAGAAATTTGTGATGGTAATATGCAAGAAGGCTCTTTCCGCTGTGATGCCAACGTTTCTATTCGCCCTATGGGTCAAGAAGAATTAGGCACACGTGCTGAACTTAAAAACATCAACTCATTCAAGTTTTTAGAGCGTGCAATCAACTTAGAAGTAGAGCGCCAGCAAGACATTCTTGAAGAGGGTGGTAAAGTAGCACAAGAAACACGACTTTACGATGCGGTTAAGCACGAAACACGCTCGATGCGTTCAAAGGAAGAGGCAAATGATTATCGTTATTTCCCCGATCCAGATTTACTACCGGTAGAAATCTCTGATGAATTAATGGCGCAAATCAAACAAGAGTTACCTGAATTACCGCAAGAGAAAAAAGCCAGATTTATCGCTGAATTTGGTTTGAGTGAATATGATGCTGATGTGCTAACTTCACAAAAACCAATGGCAGATTATTTTGAGAAAATGATTGTTAATAATGCCGATCATGCCAAATTATGTGCCAATTGGATTATGGGTGAGCTTAGTGCGTCTCTTAATAAACACCAACTTGAATTAGTTGATGCACCAATCACTGCTGATGATTTGTCTTTATTGGTAAATCGTATTGGCGATGACACTATTTCTGGAAAAATCGCCAAAGATGTATTTAAGGCTATGTGGGATGGCGAAGGCAGTGCTGATGAAATTATCGAAGCCCAAGGCCTTAAGCAGATGAGCGATACTGGCGCAATCGAGGCGATTGTTGATGAGATTATTGCTAACAACGCTCCACAAGTAGCGCAGTTTAAATCGGGTAATGAAAAAATCTTAGGTTTCTTTGTCGGTCAAGCCATGAAAGCCACACAGGGTAAAGCTAATCCTAAATTGCTCAATGAAATGTTAAGGGCTAAACTTAAATAAGTCCAGCCAAGCTAAACATAAAGGTTTGGATCAGTTTTACAATCGGGAAGACAATCGATTGAAACACACCTAAAAACAACAAACCTAATAAAATATACAAGCCGTAAGGTTCTAATTGATCGTACTGATAAGCCAATCTACCTGGCAGTAAAGAACTAACCACACGCCCTCCATCAAGTGGCGGCAGCGGTAGTAGGTTTAAGACAGCCAATACTAAATTAATTTGAACACCAACTTGCCCCATGTCAATCAAAAATTGAGAGTTGATATTAAAGGCTACCAAGATAGTAAGTAGCCACAAGCCAGCCATTAAAAAGTTAGAAACAGGTCCTGCAATGGCAACCCAAAGCATGTCTTGTTTGGGTGATCTGAGTGCATTAAAATTAACCGGTACAGGTTTGGCCCAGCCAAAAATAAAGCCAGAGGTAAAATATAAAAATGCAGGTACTAAAATAGTGCCAACAGGATCTATGTGTTTGATTGGGTTTAAGGTGATTCTCCCCATCATTCTGGCACTATGATCACCCAATAGTGAAGCAACCCAACCATGTGCGGTCTCGTGCACTGTGATTGCAAAAAGTACTGGAATTGCATAAATTAAAAGCGTTTGAATATCGAGCATAGGTAAAATTGATATTTTTATGTTTTTAAAAGACTTTAGTATAAATGAAAACCACTCAGCTGTTAATCCCAACTCAAAAAGAAGCACCAAATGATGCAAAAATTATTTCACATCAATTAATGGTTCGTGCAGGGTTAATTTCTAAATTGGCTTCTGGCTTATATTCATATTTGCCAATGGGTGTTAGAGTACTGAAAAAAGTGGAATCGATTATTCGACAAGAGATGGATAAAGCTGGGGCGCAAGAGGTTTTGATGCCAGTTTCTCAACCTGCTGAACTTTGGCAGGCCTCTGGTCGTTGGGATCAATACGGCCCTGAGTTATTACGCTTTAAGGATCGACATGGTCGTGATTTTTGCATGGGGCCCACGCATGAAGAGGTAATCACCACTTTGGCTGCTCAATATTTACGTAGTTACAAACAATTACCGATGAATTTTTATCAAATTCAAACCAAATTCCGTGACGAAATACGTCCGCGTTTTGGAGTGATGCGCTCTCGTGAATTCATCATGAAAGATGCTTATTCATTCCATTTGGACCAAGATTCTTTGCAGCAGACCTATGAATTAATGCATCAAACTTACTGCAATATCTTTGACCGTCTAGGTTTGGATTATCGCCCTGTATTGGCAGATTCTGGCTCGATTGGTGGTGATAGCTCTCATGAGTTTCATGTGTTGGCAGACAGTGGTGAAGATGCAATTTGTTTTTCAGATGAATCAGACTATGCGGCCAATATTGAAAAAGTAACCTTTTCCAAACAAGAGATAACTTGTCAAGCGCAAGCAGATGAGAATCAGGTACTGACCAAGAAGAAAACCAGTATTGAGGCGGTAGCTGATTTTTTAAATATTGACCAATCTGAATGCATTAAAACCTTGATTATTAAAACTGAGAATGGTTTTAAAGCACTGGCGCTTCGTGGCGACCATGAGCTTAATGAAATTAAAGCGCATAATTTATTCGGTGAATTTGAATTGGCAAGTGATGACGAGATTAAATCGCTTGATTTAAAGAAAGGCTTTATTGGCATTAAAGGTCTGAGTATTGATTTAATTATTGATTATTCTGCCGCTGTATTGTGTGATTTTGTCTGTGGTGCCAATGAATGGGATCATCATTTAACAGGTGTAAATTGGCAAGGTGTTGAATTTAGTGAGGCTGATTTGCGTAATGCCGTAGAAGGTGATGATTCACCAGATGGTAAAGGCAAGCTGGTGATTAAGCGCGGTATTGAAGTGGGGCATATCTTCCAGCTCGGTACCAAATACTCTGAGGCGATGAAAGCTAATGTTATTGGTGAGAGTGGCAAGGCGGTTACGACTACGATGGGTTGCTACGGTATTGGCGTAACACGCGTGATTGCCGCTGCGATTGAGCAAAACTATGATGATCGGGGCATTATCTTTCCAGCAAGTATTGCGCCGTTTCAAGTCGTGATTGTGCCTATTAATTACAACAAATCTACCCGCGTTAAAGCCTTAGCTGATGACTTATATCAGCAATGCTCAGAGGCTGGTATTGAAGTGCTACTTGATGATCGTAAAGAGCGCGCCGGCATTATGTTTGCTGATAGCGAGCTTTTAGGTATTCCACATCGAATGGTACTGAGTGATACTCACGCTGATAATGGCAATGTTGAGTATAAAGCTAGAAATAACGCAGATAAAATTGAAGTTAGGTTTGAAGAGGCTTTGTCTTTCATTCAAGGCAGGGTTAGTTAATGGTTTGGCTGCAATACTTATTACCACAACATTTGTTGTCGAAACTCATGTTCCGCTTTGCTCGTATTGAAAATACTTGGCTAAAAAATACCTTTACTCACTGGTTTGTTAAATCTTATAAAGTTGATTTGTCTGAGGCAAATCGTGAACAGGTAGAAGATTACACACACTTTAATGATTTTTTTACCCGATCACTCAAACCCAATGCTAGACCTGTTGCTGACAGCGCTATCATTTGCCCGGTTGACGGCGCTGTTTCTCAAGTAGGGGTAATCAACAATACGCAAATTTTGCAAGCAAAAGGCCGTGATTATAGTGTTGAACAATTACTGGGAAATGATCCAAGATCAGCTGAATTTTCCGATGGTTTTTTCACTACGATTTACCTGTCGCCTAAAGATTATCATCGTATTCATATGCCTTATGATGGAAAGTTGATTTCAATGGATTATATCCCAGGTGATTTATTCTCAGTCAATCAACAAACGGCACAAAAGGTTGACAATCTGTTTGCTCGCAATGAGCGCGTGGTGTGTTATTTTGAAACAGAATTTGGCCTTTGCGCCTTTGTCTTGGTGGGTGCTATTTTTGTGGGCTCTATGCAAACCGTATGGCATGGTCAGATTAATCCGCCGTACAAAAAACAAGTACAACACTTTGACTACCAAGATCAAAATATTACTTTAAAGAAAGGTGAAGAAATGGGTCGATTTAATATGGGTTCAACCATTATTATGCTATCGCCTAATCAAGACAACCCGTTTAATTTGAGCGAATTAGAAGTGGTTCAAATGGGGCAAGCTTTAATCTAATTTTGTTAACTTGACCAATTTAATAGTTTGGTCTGAAATTTGCATAATTTCAATTAATATATTATCTACTTTTAAACTAATGTCTCGCTTAGGGATGCTTTGCAAGGTTTCTAAAATAAGTCCGTTGAGTGTTTTCGCCTTAGCAACCGACAAGTTGATTTTTAGTAAAGTGTTGAGCTCGCGAATGCTAATCCTAGGGTCGATTAAATAACTCCCATCTTTTTGTTGAATCACCTCGTCAATGGTTTCATTTTGATTGGAAGTAAATTGACCCACAATCTCTTCTAAAATATCTTCTAAAACCACCAAACCTCTCACTTCTCCATACTCATCAACCACTAGACCAAGACGCCTTTTTTGTGTTTGGAAGTGCGCCAATTGGTGCGCCAAAGAAGTACCTTCTGGTACAAAATAAGGCTTACGAACCAATTGTAATGTTGCCTCTATGCTGAACTCACCTTTGGCGTATAAGTTAACCACATCACGCATATGCAGTACACCAGTAATATTGTCAGGCGAGCCATCAAAGGTTAATAATCGTGTGTGTTGGATACGCTCTAATTGTGACAAAATGTCATCATGATTATTAATATCAACACTAATGAGTTCGTGGCGAGGAATCATAATATCCTCTACTTTTACCTTTTCCAAGTCAATAATATTGAGTAGCATTTTTTGATAATTAGAGGCAATAATTGGCTTGGCATCGTTGACCACCATTTTAAGTTCTTCTGAGCTCACACTATTGACCTGAACTATGTTTTTGACACCGAGTAGCCTTAGGATCAAACTCGAGAGCTTTGCAATTAACCAAACGAAAGGTTTAAAAAGGGTAATTAAACCACTGATGATGATTGAGGCGGGTAGGGCTATTTTTTCTGGATTTTTGGCCGCAAAGGTTTTAGGCGTGGTTTCTGCAAAAATTAAAATCACAAAAGTTAATATTACCGATGCATACACGATTGAGCCTTCACCCCAAAGTTTGATAGCTAATATGGTGGCAATGGATGAGGCAAAGATATTAACAAAATTGTTGCCCAATAAAATAGTGCCAATCAGATGATCAAGATCACCCAGTAGTCTTTCGGTGCGTTTAGCTTGCGTATTGTTTTGATTACTCAGCGCTTTTAGACGATAACGATTGATCGCCATCATAGAGGTTTCGCTGCTAGAAAAAAAAGCAGAAGCTAGGATTAACCCTAAAAGGGTGATACTTAGCCAAAAAGTCGATAGTGTTTCCAATAAATTGTAAGTGTTGAATTAATTACTGATTAGTTTAATTCAAATGATTGAAAGCATCAAGTCCTGGATAAATCGCTTTAGCGCCTAATTCCTCTTCAATGCGTAGTAAACGATTGTATTTTGCCAATCGATCAGAACGAGACAAAGAGCCTGTTTTTATCTGACCACAGCCCGTTGCTACGGCTAAATCAGCAATGGTCGTGTCTTCAGTTTCACCAGAGCGATGTGACATCACACAAGTGTAACCTGCTTCTACAGCCATTTTCATAGCGGAAAATGTTTCAGTTAGTGTGCCGATTTGATTTACTTTAATCAAGATTGAGTTGGCAATATTATTATCAATGCCTTGTTTAAGAATTTTACTATTGGTCACAAATAAATCATCACCAACCAGTTGAACCTTATCACCCACTTTTTTGGTGAGTAAGTCCCAACCATCCCAGTCATTCTCATCCATGCCATCTTCAATAGAGATGATCGGATAATTTTCTACCCAATCAGCCAAATAATCGACAAATTCTTCAGAGCTGAGCGATCTATTCTCGCTTGCTAAGTTATACGTACCATCTGCATAAAATTCAGAGCTGGCCGCATCAATACCAATAAAGATATCTTTACCAGCCTCATAGCCTGCATTCTTAATGGCTTCTAAAATCACTTTAATCGCATCTTCATTTGAGGCTAAATCTGGTGCAAAGCCTCCTTCATCACCTACGGCTGTATTCATGCCTTGTGCTTCCAATACCGATTTTAAATGGTGAAAAACTTCCGCACCATAACGTAATGCTTCTTTAAAGCTAGGCGCACCAGCTGGAATAATCATAAATTCTTGAATATCAACACTGTTGTTAGCGTGCTCACCACCGTTGATGATATTCATCATTGGTACTGGTAGCTGAAAATCACCATCAACCTCTAGTGAACTGTATAAGGGCTGGTTATTCGCATTGGCATTGGCATGTGCTGAGGCAAGAGACACAGCCAATATTGCGTTAGCACCGAGTCTTGATTTAGTGTCAGTACCATCAAGATCGATCATTGCTTGGTCAATAACAGATAGGTTGCCAATATCAAAACCTGCTAAGGCTTGATTGATTTCAGTGTTAATAAATTCAACGGCTTTTAAGACGCCTTTGCCTAAATAGCGGGATTTATCACCATCGCGTAATTCGAGTGCTTCGCGTTGACCGGTTGAAGCGCCAGATGGCACCATGGCACTACCCATGATTCCATTGTCTAAAATAACATCAGCTTCAACGGTTGGATTGCCGCGTGAGTCAAGAACTTCTCTTGCTTTAATTTGTTGTATTTTCACTAGATAGCCTCTTTAATTATTCAAAAAATGATTTCATTTTACCAAAGAAGGAGTCGGACTCGGGGTGTTGTTTCTTGCCACAAGACTCAGAAAATTCTTTAAGTAATTGTTGTTGTTTTTTACTTAAGTTAACCGGAGTTTCGATTTTCACTTGGCAGAGCAGGTCGCCAATATTACCACCCCTAATGGCGGTGATGCCTTTACCACGTAATCGGAATAA
>DNJI01000006.1:0-3327 GCA_003489145.1 Gammaproteobacteria bacterium
GATTTGTCGTAAAAAACTAAGCCGATTGCATCTATACCGAGAAGTGATGCTTCTCGCGCATTGTCAGCATTGGTAAATCCGCAAATCTTGATTTTCATTTAATGTGTGTTCTCAGCTTCTAATTTTGCTCTAATTGTATCACGGTCAATCCACCATTTATCATCTACTAGTTGATCCACCGCACCGGATAATTTCTTTAAAAACACCTCGGGCTTGTCTAATTCTAAAGTTCTACGCCACACATCAAAAGTAGATTGATCAGTAATATGCGAGTGCTTGTCAGCAACACTGGCTAACATTTGCGAGGTAAAAAACGTTAGGTCATCGTCTTCACCACAACGCATGGAAGTAACATAATGCGCTGCCGCTGCTGCCACCGCTCTAGTATCTGCCTCTTCTGGAGACTCTTCAACCAAATGCTGTAGCATTGCCACAGTAATTTCTGGGTCGATTGGAAAAGTAATACCTAACCATAATGCATGTCCAAGCGCAACTAAAGCGTCCGGTCCCTCAGATAAAAACATCACGTCACAAGCTTCAACAGCCAGCTCCCAAAGTTCGTCTTCCTGAGCTAGATTAAAGGCAGTAAAGGCTTTTTCCCAAGCATCAGAACCTTTATAGCGCTCAACCTGAATGCGGCCGATTTCTAATAAATTTTTAATTCTGTCTTCAACCGGTGAGCCCTCACTTAAGCCCGCCAGTTGTGCTTCAAAATATTCTAATCTCGATTGTAGCTGCTCTTCGTTAGCGTATACATCTTCGCCGTCGTCACCGTCAAAAATATCCTGATCTTTATTTAGATATTTAAATCCCATTTGTTATCCTCTAGTAAAACGCTGCTTCTAAACGATCTTCCCAATTCTCTGGTGTGTCGCCATAATCGGGCTTAACATCCATTTGAAAAAAACGCTCGTCTGATGTTTTGGCAATGGCTTTAAGTGTAACAACCAAGCCTTCAAAATCATCAATTTGCGGATTTGCAATGATGACTTCACTTATTAGCAACATAGAAACCTACCGTTATTAATTAAATGCTTTGTATTTTACACCGCAAAGCTTACAAATAGCCATGTGATAGTAAGGCTATGATTTTTTCGACGCTTTCTTAGTGGTCTTTTTAACTGCTTTTTTCTTGGTTTTCTTTTTACGCTTAGCAGCTTTAGATTTGATTTTGCCAGAAATGGCTTTTTTACACTCTTCTAGTGTGAGTTCGCTTGGTTCTTTATCGCCAAATAATTTAGAAATAGTGATGTTCTTTTGGCCTTTGCCTTTTTTCTTGCCGTTCCAAATGTAAGGGCCAAAACGACCATTGAGAATTTGAATTTCAGAATCATCAAAGGTTTTGATAATGCGCTCGGCATCAAACTTTTCTTTAGCGGCGATTAGCTCCAGTGCTTTTTCAAGTGTGACATCTTCAGGAATATCTTCTTTTAAAGAGACATATTTCTTGCCATACTGTATGTAGGGGCCAAAACGACCATAGTTAGCTTTAATAACACCAAAGTCATCTGTTTCACCTACCGTACGTGGCATGTTGAATAGCTCTAATGCCTCATCAAGGGTAATGGTTTCGATAACAAGGTTGCCACGCAGTGAAGCAAAGGCTGGCTTATCTTCATCATCTTTGTGGCCGATTTGTGCGAAAGGGCCAAAACGTCCAAAACGTACGCTGACAGGTTTACCACTTTTTGGATCAGTGCCAAGATCTCGCATACCATGGGTCTCTTCTCGAGAAATATCATCTGCTGCTTCAATTTTTGCATGGAAAGGGCCGTAGAACTCTTTGACCACACTTTGCCAAACAACGCCTTGATTGGCAATAGTGTCGAAGTCAGTCTCCAAGTTTGCCGTGAATTTGTAATCAACAATGTCACCAAAGTGTTTAACTAAGAAATCGGTCAACAGGTAGGCAACACTGGTTGGAAAGAGTTTGTTTTTCTCAGCACCGGCATTTTCTACTGGCGTAGATTCTGATACTTTGCCTTCATTAATTTCAATCAGCTGATAGGCGCGCTCTACACCTTCTCGTGTTTCTTTAGTGACATAGTTTCGGTCTTGAACGGTTGACACCATAGTGGCAAAAGTAGAGGGGCGACCAATACCCATTTCTTCAATTTTTTTAACTAGAGAAGCTTCAGTGTAACGTGGCTTAGCGCGTGAGAAACTTTCTCTCGCTGCAAAACTGACCAAGGTTAGCTCGTCACCTTGGCTTAAATCAGGTAATAATTTATCGTCTGATGACAAGTAATCATAAACACTTAAAAATCCCGGAAATACCAATATTTCACCGTTGGCTAAGAAGCTCTCATCACGATTAGAAATGTTGGTTTTGATTTGTGTTTTTTGTAATTTAGCATCACTCATTTGTGAGGCTAACGTACGCTTATAAATCAATGCATAAAGTCTGGCCGCTTGGTCTTCTAAACCATAAACTTCTGGCTTGGTTAAATCTGTTGGTCGAATGGCCTCATGGGCTTCTTGCGCACCTGCATCTTTTGTTTTATAGCGTCTCGCTTGATGGTACTCAACGCCATATTTGGCAGTAATTTCCTTTTGGGCTGCTGCAATTGCCTCTTCAGATAACGTGAATGAGTCAGTTCTCATGTAAGTAATTGCGCCTTCTCGATAGAGGTTTTGCGCTAGGGTCATGGTTTGTTTAACTGAGAAACCGAGTTTTTGCGAAGCCTCTTGTTGCAAGGTCGAAGTGATAAAGGGTGACTTTGGCGAACGCTTAGAGGGCTTTTTCTCAATGCTATTAACACTGAATGTTGCGTCTAATAATGCGTTGGAAAATTCAAGCGCCTCATCTTTTGTTGCAAAATCTTTATCAAGTTTTGCCTCAACTAATTCACCTGTATCATTCACCAAATCAGCTTTAATTTTAAAAGTGCTTTTAACCGTATGGTCATTGATTTCTCTTTCTCTTTCAACCACCAAACGCACCACTGGAGACTGCACCCTACCTGCTGACTTCGCGCCTGAAACTTTTTTCCATAGAACACCTGAGATTTCAAAACCCACCAAACGGTCAATCACACGTCTGGCTTGTTGTGCATCAACAACATCAAAGTTCACCGTTCTTGGTTGTTGGATCGCTTTTGTAATGGCACCCTTAGTGATTTCATGGAAAACAATACGTGGCGTATCTTTCGGTAAATTTAAGGCCTCTAATAAATGCCAGGCGATCGCTTCTCCTTCGCGGTCTTCATCAGTTGCGAGATAGACTTGCTCAGATATTTTGACTGCCTTTCGAAGATCGGCCACGACTTTTTTCTTGTCGTCGCTGATTTCATAATTAGGCTTGAAATTGTTTTCAATCTCAATGCC
>DNJI01000006.1:3738-6530 GCA_003489145.1 Gammaproteobacteria bacterium
GGGGACTCAACAATGACAAGATTTTTTGACATTATTGAACGGTATGGTTATCGTCAAGGAATACAATTGATTCCAACCATTGTGCTGAAATTTCTTCGTCATTACTGTTGCCCAACACCATCATCACTACCCACTTCAAATCATCCAAAGATACTGAAGAATCGCCTAATGACATAATTTGATCAATGATCATTTCACGCTGGTTGGCATCTACTTGGCCCATGTTTTCCATAAATAATAAAAAGCCACGAGATTTAGCATCCAACTTTAGTTTTTCTGCATCACTATAAATACGCATACCACCACGGGTATTAGCAAATGGTTTAACGCTACCATCTTGCAAGGTGGCAATATTTTCTAGCCAGCTAAGGGCTTTTTCAATGCGAACTTCTTCGAAACCAGCATCCGAAAGATGGGCCTTGAGAGCGATATCATCAATTTCATTAGACGAATCTTGCTCTGCCTCTTCAAACAGATAGTCGAACATATAAGTTAGTACATCAAGAATATTGTGTGTCATAAAAATCTCACTTAGTTAATAGATAGCCAGAGCCACCAACCTTTGTCACCCTGTTTGCAAGTTCTAATAAAAGCAACTCTTGTGTAATGACTTGGGGGCTTAACCCACTTTTTTCAACCATTTCATCAATACTTATGGCTTCATAACTCAAGCATTTTAATAGCACAGAGGGGGTGTTGTCTACATCTTTTGTATAAATAGGTGCGTTATTGTCTGATAAAGGCACTTCTAAATCTAGTGATAGCTCTTCAACAATGTCTTCAATATTCTCCACTAATTTCGCCCCTTGTTTAATTAATTGATGACAGCCTTGTGACAATGGATTGTGGATTGAGCTTGGAATAGCAAACACTTCTTTGCCTTGATCAGCAGCCAATTTAGCCGTAATCATGGTGCCACTTTTAATACTGGCTTCAACCACCAAAGTACCCAAACTCAAACCACTAATAATCCGGTTACGCCTTGGAAAATTATTTGCTATGGGTGAGGTGCCAATAGAAAATTCAGACACCAGTGCACCCTGGGTTGAAATTTGGTGTGCCAACGATTTATGCTTTGCTGGGTAAATACGATCAAGCCCGGTTCCACAAACTGCAATGGTTAGTTGACCAGCTTCTAACGCACCAATGTGTGCACTGGCATCAATACCACTGGCCATTCCCGAGGTAATCACCAAGCCCACTTTAGACAGCGCCTTAGCAAACTGTTGGGCGTTTTGTTTGCCACCTGGGGTTGGGTTACGACTACCCACAATCGCAAGCTGTGGTTTAGACAAGCAGACAATATCACCCCGTATATATAACACTGGTGGTGGATCGGCAATGGCTTTAAGTTGTTGAGGATAGCACTCATCAACCAAAGTTAGGATATGACAATCCTCCGCCTTGGCCCAATCAAGATCGGCTTGTACCATTGAAACATCCTGTTGTTCTAAATAATCAAGTGTCACCTGACGAAACAACCCACACTCCTTACGCGTTGCTTTTGATGCCAAAAACACCTGTTCAGGCGTTTCGAAAACTTTAAGCACCTTATAAAAAGTACGCACGCCCAAGTGGGGCGCTTTGAGTAACATCAACCAGTAAATTAAATCCATTTCAGCCTATTGTCGACAATGTTAGCGTTATTATAAATTATCATAGTTATTTGCAAGGCGTATTATGATTTATGGTAAAATTGCAAGATTTTATTGGCTGATATTCTATTATGAAACAGAAAAGAACCTTCCAACCCAGTGTTTTAAAACGCAAACGTACTCATGGCTTTAGATCAAGAATGAGCACCAAGTCTGGCCGTGCAGTCATCAATGCTCGTAGAAGAAAAGGACGTAAGCGTTTAGCTGCTTAATGTCTCTACGGCTGACACGTGAGGCCAAAATCCTAAAACCCGGCGAATACACCCATATTTTTAAAGGGGGTAAGCGGGCCAAAGGTAAATATTGGCAAATCATTGCAAAACCTATTCAGGATCCTAGGCCGCGTTTAGGCTTAGCAATCTCAAAAAAAGTAACGCGTTTGGCTGTTGATAGAAACAGATTCAAACGTGTTGCCAGAGAAACCTTTAGGTTGGCGCAACCACAATTAGATAATTGGGGGTTTGTGGTTATGGCCAGAAATGCTAAGCCAACCAAAAATCCAGAATTATCTACTGAATTACTAAATTTATTTAAACGGGTGATGGAAAAATAATTTGAATTATGCGTTATTTATTGCTTATTCCCATTAAATTTTATCAGCTATTTATCAGCCCGTTTCTGGGTTCTAATTGTCGTTTTGACCCAACCTGTTCGCAGTATTCTTATGACGCTGTGAAAGAGCATGGCTTTTTTAAGGGCTTTGCTCTGAGTGCAAAACGTATTGGAAAATGCCATCCGTGGCATGATGGCGGATTTGATCCAGTGCCAAAAAAACACATTCATTAATCAATAAATTATTCTTATGAACAATCAAAAACTATTTCTCGGTATTGCAATTTTCTTAACGGTTTTCTTGTTGTGGGACAAGTGGCAAATCACCCATATTACTGATGAAAATGGTAACGTCGTACGTAAAAGTCAAATCACGCTTGATACCAGCACACAAAATACTGATGTGCCAATGATCAACACAGAAACAACACAAATTGACCTGCCAACCTCACCAAGTATTAACGAGTCACACGGTTATACCACGGTTACCACTGATTTATTGACAGTAGAAATTAGCCACAAAGGTGGCACTATTCAAAATGCCTACCTTAATGCTTTTCCTATAGAAAAAGGTGGCGAAGAAAA
>DNJI01000017.1 GCA_003489145.1 Gammaproteobacteria bacterium
GATTAAGGCTTCTAAAGTAGCTGCCTTTAAAGCAGGTAAAGCATTAAAAGAAGCGGTAAACTAAAAAGACTGCTTAACAATAAAAAAGCGCCAATTGGCGCTTTTTTATTGTCTTAAATAATGCTGACTTAGAATAAAGACTCGCCATAGTTTTGCTGATACAGTTGTTCAATTTTAGTCAAATCAAATTGGTGATTTTGCGTGCCTAAATGAGCAATTTTAATCGCCCCTAATAGCCCCGCTAATTGACCCGTGGTTTTCCAATCCATGTCATTCATCAAACCATATAACAAACCTGCACGATAAGCATCACCACAGCCGGTCGGGTCTTGTGTTGCCTGCGCTTTAGCGGGTGAAATAATAATAACCTCTCCTCCAGTATAGATCTCACTACCTTCACCACCTTTGGTAACAATCAAAGCATCAACCATAGAAGCAATCGTGGCCAAATCTAACCCGGTTTTGTCTTGCAACATTTGTGACTCATAATCATTGACAGTGACATAAGTAGCTTGCTCAACAAAAGCAGTCAGCTCTTCACCTGAAAACATGGGCATACCTTGTCCGGGATCAAAAATAAAGGGAATTTCAGCCTCTGAGAATTGCTGAGCGTGCTCGATCATACCATCGCGCCCATCAGGGGAAACAATACCGATATCTGCAACACTCACATCACTGACTTTATTTTCATGGGAATTACTCATCGCACCTGGATGAAATGCGGTGATTTGGTTGTCATCCATGTCTGTTGTGATAAACGCCTGACCTGTGTAGCTACCCTCAATCACTTTCATGTGTGTGGTGTTCATATGATGCTTTTCCATCCAACTCATGTACGGCGTGAAATCTTCACCCACCGTTGCCATCGGAATTGAATTAGCGCCCAATAGGTGTAAGTTATAAGCAATATTACCACCACAACCACCAAACTCTTTACGCATCGTTGGCACAAGAAATGAGATGTTTAACATATGTACCTTGTCGGGCAAAATATGATTTTTAAATTGATCTTGAAACACCATAATTGAATCAAAGGCGTAAGAGCCACAAATCAGTGCTGTTTTTAACATTTTATTTTTCTCCTTATTTTTCAATTCAACATAGGCAAGGCCTATGTCATCTTAATTCTTCTGGTACGGGGAAATGAACGTTTTCCTGTGCGCCACTCACTTCGATTATCTCAGTTGCACCATGATCATATAAATAGTTTATCACTTCTTGAACTAGCACTTCTGGTGCTGAAGCGCCGGCAGTGACGCCAACGGTATTCGCCCCCTCTAACCAGCTTGATTGTATTTCATCAGCGCCGTCAATTAAATAAGCGTCTTTATGTAATTTTTCGGCAATTTCTCGTAAACGATTTGAATTGCTAGAATTACTAGAACCCAGCACTAATAACAAATCAGAGTCTTGCATTAAGGTTTTAACCGCATCTTGTCGATTTTGTGTTGCATAACAAATATCGTCTTTTTTTGGTGATTTTATTTCAGGGAATTTGTCTTTAAGCGCATCAACAACCTGCTGTGTATCATCCACTGACAAAGTCGTTTGTGTTGTGTAAGACAAGTGTTCATTGGTCAAATCCAGCTTATCGACATCAGCCACGGTTTCAATCAACTCAACACTGGTGCCTTCGCTTGACTGACCTAAAGTACCCTCCACCTCAGGATGACCTTCGTGACCAATAAGAATAACCTTATGATTCTGTTTTTGTTTACGTGCCACTTCTTTATGAACTTTGGTCACCAGTGGGCAAGTGGCATCATAAACTGTGGCGCCAATATTTGCCGCTTGTTGTCGTACTGCCTGAGAAACCCCGTGTGCACTAAAAATTACCACCTCGCCAGCAGGCACTTCGGATATTTCTTTGACAAAAATAGCGCCTTTTGACTTGAGGTCATCCACCACAAATTTGTTATGTACCACTTCATTACGCACATAGATAGGAATGCCGTGTCGCTCAATAGCGCGCTCTACAATTTCAATCGCGCGATCAACACCTGCGCAAAATCCACGTGGATTAGCTAATAAAACCTTCACTCGATTTTTCCAAGTACCTCTACTTGGAACGACACATCACAGCCCGCTAATGGGTGGTTGAAATTAACGGTGATTTCATCACCATTGATTTTATCGATACAGCCTACATAGGAATCACCAATAGGAGTTTCAAATTCAACAGCAGCGTCCACTTCAACAACCATATCTTCTGGAAATTCTGAACGATTCATCACTTGTATGGCTTCATCATAAATGGGGCCAAACGCCTCATCGGAGCTTAAAAGAAAAGTTTGCAGTTTGCCAACTTTCGCTTCTTCTATGCAGGACTCTAGGCAAGGATCAAGCTGGCCGTCACCAATCTCAAATTCGAAAGGTACATCAAGCGTTTCATCGGCTAGCGCACCATTGGCGTGCGTAAGTTTGTACAGTAGTTTGTATTTAGCCATGTAGTGCTTGCAACAACTGGTGTACTTTATCACGTAAGTCCCTACGGTGCACAATCATATCAATGGCGCCTTTTTCTAACAAGAACTCACTACGTTGAAAGCCCTCAGGCAAAGTTTCACGTACCGTTTGCTCAACCACACGCGGACCGGCAAAACCAATCAACGCATTTGGCTCAGCGATATGGATATCACCCAACATCGCAAAACTGGCAGACACACCACCCATGGTTGGATCAGTCAAGATAGAGAAAAATGGAATTTTCTTATCACTTAGTAATTTTAAAATCAAAGCCGTTTTGCTCATTTGCATCAAAGAAAATAAACCTTCTTGCATACGCGCACCACCCGAAGCTGAAAAGCAAATCAGTGGCGAATTAGTTCGAATACTTTCTTGTGCGGCGCGTACAAATTTTTCACCGACCACAGAGCCCATCGAGCCGCCCATAAATTTAAACTCAAAAGCAGCAGCAACAATAGGCATGCCATTTAAGGTGCCTTTTTTAACCACCAATGCGTCTTTCTCGCCGGTGTTTTTTTGTGCTTGTAAATAACGATCTTTATATTTTTTTTGATCTTTGAACTTGAGTGGATCAACCGCAACTAAATCAGCAGCAATTTCCTCTTGACCATCAGCATCTAGGAAGCTTTCAAGTCGCACTCTGGCAGAAATACGCATATGGTGATCACAATTTGGACACACATAAGTCAGCTGTTTGAGCTCCTCTTCATATAAAGTGGACTCACACTTGGGGCATTTGCTCCACAAGCCTTCAGGAATGCTCTTTTTAACCACATTGGTAATTGACGGTAAGATTTTTTCTAGCCAACTCATAATAAATCCTTTATTTAATAGCAGCTGATATTTCAGCTGATAATGTTCCAACACTTGCTAACATTTTATCCCTATCTGTAGCGTATTGCTCAATAAATGACACCAAGGACGAGCCAACAATCACCGCATCAGCCGAAACTGAAACCGCTTTAGCTGTTGCTGCATCTTTAATACCAAAGCCTACACCCACAGGTAAATCAATATATTGACGAATTCTAGCCAGGTTAGCATTCACCGAATCAATATCTAAATGGCCGGCGCCAGTCACGCCTTTAAGTGATACGAAATACACAAAACCCGAGGCGATTTTAGCTAAAGATGCTAAACGATCGTTGGTTGTTGTTGGTGCTACGAGGAAAATAAAGTCAATATCAACACCATCTAAACACTGTTTTAAATCATGCGCCTCTTCCGGTGGCATATCAACTACCAAGATGCCGTCAACACCACTTTCACTTGCCGCATCAGCAAAGGCTTGATAGCCGAATACCTCAATGGGGTTTAGGTAGCCCATCAAAACAATGGCAGTGGTGTCGTTACTTTGTCTAAATTTCTTTACTAAGTCAAGCACATCATGCAAACTCACGCCATCAGCCACAGCACGTTCATGCGATTTAGCAATCACAGGGCCATCGGCCATCGGGTCTGAAAACGGTACGCCAAGCTCAATCACATCAGCACCGTTATCGACCAATGTTTGCATCAAATCATAAGTATTATCTAAGCCACTATCGCCTGCCGTAATGAATGGAATAAACGCCTTTTGACCCTTGGGTAAATTAGAAAATACTTGGGCTAATCTTGACATGATTACTTAGCGCTAAATTCGTGCACACTGTCTACTAGCACTTTCATATTTTCAGGATTAACATCAGGAGTGATGCCATGACCTAGGTTGAAAATATGACCTGTGTCGCCCTTAAACTGGGCTAATACTTTTTTAACTTCTGCTCGCACAACTTCGGGTGTGCCATACATAACCGCAGGGTCTAAGTTACCTTGAATCGCTACCTTGCTGCCGATTTGTTGCTCGACTTCACTCAACTCAACTGTCCAATCAATACCCACGCCATCACAACCAGTATTGGCAATTTCATCTAGATGCTTACCACCATTTTTACTAAATAAAGTAATCGGCGTGTTTGGGTGTTTTGCCTTAACACCATTCACAATCTTGGACATATAGCTCAGTGAAAAATCCAAATAATGCGTCTTGGATAACACACCACCCCAGGTATCAAAAACCATCAAACTGTCTGCGCCACTTAATACTTGTTGATCTAAATAGGCGATCACACTGTCAGCTAATTTGCTTAATAATAAATGCAGCATTTGTGGGTCGTTAAATAACATCGCTTTGGTTTTGGCAAAGGTTTTACTACTACCACCTTCAATCATATAGGTGGCCAGTGTCCAAGGACTACCGCTAAAGCCAATCAGTGGTGCGCGCGTGCCTAACGCTGTTTTAATCGTAGATACGGCATCAAATACATAAGTTAAGTCATTATTGACCTCTGATGGAATCGCCTCAATATCTGCCAACGTTTGAATAGGGCGCTCAAATTTTGGCCCTTCGCCTTCGCTAAAATACAAACCCAAGCCCATTGCATCAGGAATGGTTAAGATATCAGAAAATAAAATCGCCGCATCAAGGTCGAATCGATCCATCGGCTGCATGGTTACTTCACAAGCAAGCTCGGGATTTTTACACAAACTCATAAAGTCACCCGCTTGCTTGCGAGTGGCACGATACTCAGGTAAATAGCGCCCTGCTTGGCGCATTACCCAGATAGGTGTGCGTGTTGTTGGTTGCTTTGATAAGGCGTTAAGATAGTCAAATGACATAGTGTTAAATTAAAAAAATAATAGTGCAATGATTATAACGATTTTTGCCCTAAACGCTTAGATAATCGGGCATAAAAAAAGCCACATAAGTGGCTTTTTTTTATTGAATGTTTGGTGTTTAGCGCTTGAATGAAGCGTAACGTGATTTAAACTTCTCAACACGACCGGCACTATCCATAATTTTTTGCTTACCTGTGTAAAAAGGATGGCAGCTAGAACACACATCTAAATGTAATTCTTCCTTACCAATGGTTGAGCGTGATTCAAAAGTATTGCCGCACGAACATACAACTTTTACGGTGTCATAATTAGGGTGGATATCTGTTTTCATATCTATAACGTTTATGTAAATCTAAAAGAGGGGGAATTATATACTATTATCATTCGCTATTCTTGATTTTTTCTCAACCGAGTTGCATTAACAATCACAATGACTGAGCTAATTGGCATCACAATTGCGGCAAATAGCGGTGTGACCTTGGCCATCATTGCCAACGGCACCATCAAGGCGTTATAAAGTAAGGCAAAAGTAATATTTTGCTTGATGATTGTTTGTGTGCGTTTCGAGAGTTGAATCGCCTCAACAATAGGCGCAAGTGTTGTCTTTAAAACCACGACATCAGCACTGGCAACGGACACATCAGCGCCTGACCCAATCGCGATACTGACATCTGCTTGCGTGAGTGCTGGCGCATCATTAATACCGTCGCCCACCATTAATACCAAACCTTGCTTTTGCAAAGACTTTATATATTGTGCCTTATCATTTGGCAACACCTCAGCGGTTACATGATCAATGCCTAATTGATTGGCTACTGATTGCGCCACTTGGATGCGATCACCACTGAGCATGGATATGGTTTTCCCCATGGTTTTTAATTGTGCGATGGTGCGTTTTGCATCTTTTTTGATCTGATCATTCAGCGCAATAAACCCTAAAATATCGTGCTCATCAGCACACCAAATACAAGTGTGGCCTTGTTGTTCTAATGTGTTGGCTTGCTCTGACCACTCAATATTTTCAGGCGCTTGAAGATAGTTTAAATTACCTACCCAATAACGCTTACCGCTAACTTTGGCTGACACACCCAAACCTGGCAACATTTCAAAATCATCTGCTAACTGTTCAATATTATGCTTGGTTGCATAGTGCACAACTGCCTTAGCAAGCGGATGTTCAGAGTGTTTCTCAATCGCACTAACGATACCAATCAATACGTTGTGATCCATTTGACTAACGACCTTATTCACTTGCGGTGACCCCAGCGTCAGGGTGCCGGTTTTATCAAATACGACATGTTTGACTTTACTCAACACCTCAAGTGCATCGCCATTTTTAATGAGTATATTACGTTTTGCAGCACTACCACTGGCAACGGCAATGCTCATTGGCGTGGCTAATCCAAACGCACAAGGACAGGTAATAATCAACACGCTGGTGGCACTAAGCAGTGCCAAATCAAAATCGGTTGGTGACCAAACTATAAATGTAATAACAGCTAGGCCCAAGGTAGTCCAAACAAAGTAAGGAATAATGCGATCAATTATGCAAACAATACGGCCTTTATTGGCTCGGGAGTTTTCGACCAAACTCACGATCTGAGCCAATGCTGATTGCCGACTTAGCTGTGTGACTTCCACCTCAAAACTGCCATTAATATTAAGCGTGCCGGCAAACACATCATCGCCCGAACGCTTATTCACTGGTAGCGATTCTCCACTGAGCAACGATTCATCAACCTCACCAGATCCTAAACGCACCACGCCATCAATCGCAATACGCTCGCCTGGCTTGATTAAGACAATATCACCAACCTCAATAGTGCTAATGGGCTTGATGAGTTCACCCTCATCTGTTTTAACCAATGCAATATTAGGCTGTAATTGTTGCAAACTGGTAGAAGCCGATAAAGCAGATTTTTTGCTAGAGGCTTCTAGATATCGACCAATCAAGATCACAAAAATGAAGTTAACCACTGTATCGAAGTACACCTCGCCTTTGGTAGAAAATCCCAACAATACATACACCGAATAAAAATAGGTTGTCAGCGCGCCAATACTAATTGGCACATCCATATTCATATAACGATTCTTAACGCCAAAATAGGCGTTTTTCAAAAATGGATAACCTGCATAAAATAAAGTAGGGGTCGCCAATGCGAAGCCCAACCATTGGAAGTACTCATGATACTGCCCGCCACTAGCACCGGTGTACATGGCAATTGAAATCCACAAAAGATTCATCATTGTAAATCCAGCAAAACCAATACGATAAAGCATGGCTTTATTTTTACGCTGTTGCGCTGCTTCAGCAACATTTTGCTCGTATGGCATGGCCGCATAACCTAAATCAGCCAATGTTTGCATAATCGATGATAGGTTAATTTTTTCTTCTTCCCAGCGAATGCGGATGCGCTTATCGGTTAGATTTACTCGCACCCAAACAATGCCATCCATTGCGCTAAGCGCACGCTCAATCAACCAAACACAAGCAGCGCAATGAATGGTATCGCTAATCAGTGTGATGGTTTTAGCGTCTGAATCAGATGATTCTAAAAATGGTTGTTGGAAAACAAGTGAATCATAAAATTCTAACGGATACTCTAAATCAACTGCCGGCAAGAGTGATGAAGTTTGTTGATCATAAAAAGCACCTAAACCACTGTCATGAATGGTTTGGCAAACACTGGCACAGCCCACACAACAAAAATCTTGCTGGGTGCTTTTAATCATCGCCTCAACCTTATTAACACGAGTTACGGGCAATCCACAGTGGTAACAACTATCGCTCATGGTGTTTGATTTTATTGTATTTTTTATACCAAGTCCTCTTATAATAGGAAGTAATCAGTTTAGCAAAATAGCTATGAAACGTTTAATACTACTTGGTTTGTTCTTATCGCTTAGCAGCACTAGCATTGCTGCAGAGCAAATTCGCTTATACAAACAATATATCGTTGGTACGCCCAAGGCTTACTTGCAAAAAGCACACGTACTAGAAGACTGCAGTGCCAAATATGAGCAAGGCACGCTGTGTATGAAAAACCACTCTCTGTCAGGCGAGAATACCGAGATTGCTTTTCGATTTTTAAACGACCGTCTAGTTTCTATTGTATTGATGGTGCCATTGGGCGATGTCAACAAAATCAAAAAAATGTTTCATGTGATGAAAACTCAGTTTGATTTAGTCCTTATTGAAAACGATAAAGAGCGTCTAGACATTATTGAAATCAGTAGCAATACTTTTGCTAAAAATGATTTCACTAAGATGATTGCTGATTTTGAAAACAGGGCCTATCAAAAACACAACATCAAATATACCTTCATCAGTAAAGATGAATTTAAAACCCAATCACGCAAAGCGCGCAACTTTACAGAAATATTTAAAGATGCACCTATCCACATGCGCGCTGCCACTTATAGTGTTGGGCGTAAAGATGGACGAGTCATAGGCACTATCAGCTTTATTGTGCCCGGCATTACTGAAGCCTATCTTGATCAAAACCCTATTGTTGAAGATTTCTAGCTCATTATTATGACTCAAATTCACGGCATTATTCTTGCAGCTGGCAAAGGCACGCGCATGAATTCATCAAAACCAAAAGTCTTACAAATACTTTCAGACAAAACCCTGCTCGGGCATGTATTAACTCAAGCTCAGAAACTGTGTTCAAAAGTACATGTGGTGTATGGCTTTGGTGGAGACCAAGTACGTCAAACCATTAATGATGATTCTATTAATTGGGTAGAACAAGTCCAGCAACTCGGTACCGGGCACGCAGTTCAACAAGCCATGCCGTCTATTAATGACGATTCAATATCCTTAGTCTTATATGGCGATGTGCCCCTCATTGAACAATCCACATTAAATGATCTAATCACTCAAGCGCAACACAGTGG
>DNJI01000037.1:0-1266 GCA_003489145.1 Gammaproteobacteria bacterium
AGAATGAGGGTGGCGTGTTCTGTTTACTTAATTTTTTTTTTTTTCAAGCAGAAGACGGCATACGATATCGTCTTGTGACTGGACTTCAGACGTGTGCTCTTCCGATCTAATCATTAACTATGACCCTGAAACAGGTTTAAGAATTAACGAATCAGCCCCGGCGAAAATAACACAAGCGATTTGTGAGAATGCTGGTGGTGCTTGGGAAGATTCAGCCGATGTTTATCAGCCGTGGTTTATTAACATGGTACAAAAAGCCCATAATGACATGGTGGCACTAGATCATGCCCGTGGTAATAACTTTATGGATATTGCCGCACAAAAGATTAAGTACATGGGCACATCAGAAGATGGTGGCTTAAAGTTTGAAAGATTAATCCCTGTTGCGGGTATCAACGCTACTGATAAACAAGTATCTGATAAGCAATTAGCACACCTTAAGAAAGGTATTGAAACTAACCCAGTGTTAGCACCAATGCTAATGCTTAAGCAAGCCAAAGACGGCACACGTTGTGAGTTTGCACAAGAAGGTTGGTACGATGATGAAGTGTGTAAAGCGAAGGGCTTCTTTATTGTTGGCGACTATGCTGACACAGTTAAGACTGATTACCTGCCATGGGTTTCTTCAACCATTGATTTAGTCAATGACATTAAAGCCAAGCACGGCGATAGAGTAGAGGTGCGTATTGCGGGTGAACCGTACTTCTTAGCCTTTATGCTGTATGACTTGGTGCAAAAATGGTGGTTGTTTGTGATTTCATTCTTGATCGTGGTGGGTATGCTTTGGTACTTAAACAAAGGCTGGAGAGGTTCGGTATTCCCACTGATTGGAGTAGTTGCAACTATTATTATCACCCTTGGTTTAATGGGCTTTACCGCTTATAAATTGACAACAATGATGGTGTTAACACCAATGCTATTATTAGCGATTGGTACGGGTCACGCCGTGCAAGTGGTCAGGCGTTATCAGAGTGAGCTACATAGTGATAAACGCATCAATCCACTCACAGCAGCTGAAAAAGCGATTGCTGTTACGATTATTCCTGCAACACTGGCGATTGTGACAGACATGGTGGGTTTCTTTACTTTGTCATTTGTGGATATCTCGTTCTATAAGGCGTATGCATATTTTGGCATGTTTGGAATGATGACTATTTTGATTACCACAACCACGGTTGCGCCAATTTTGATGGCGATGTTCCCAGGCAAAGATACTGAGCGTGATGCTTCAATGACAGAGGCTTCAGCTTTTGAAAAAGGCATGGC
>DNJI01000037.1:1625-2602 GCA_003489145.1 Gammaproteobacteria bacterium
GTCATTACTGGCAAGATGAAAATTATCCCTATTGCTATGATTGTGGCGCTTGTGGCTTGGAGCACGGTACAAACTAAAGTACTGAGCCCAACAGCAGAATCAGCGATGCCAGGTGTGGAAGTAGGTATTAACTATTCTCGTGCAGCGTTTAAGTATGATTCTGATGCGAATATTGATTTGCGTCGTTTGGGCGAGGTAATGCCAGGTGTGATTTCAGTCAATATTCCAATTAAGGGTAAGGTTGAACATTTCCCAATGTTGCCGGCCTGTGAGTATGATGGCTCACAAGCACCAGGCACTAAGTGTTGGGATGAGGATGAAGATGATCCGCAGGGTGCATTTAACCATGCTGAAGTGATGGCAGCGATTGAAAAAACTGAAGATTGGATGCGTTCGCATCCGAATATTGGCTTTACTGGTTCGTACATTCAGTTCTTAAAAATTGTTAATATGTTGATGATGACACCGGAAGGACAAGAGCCAAATCTTAAATATTTCCATGTGCCAAATGATAAGTTTATTGCTGCTAATATGGATGTGTATGGCGATGTTGATGATCCTGAATGGGTGCCAAATGCAAATGAAATCGTCACTGGTTTTAATGGTTTGTTAGAGGCAAATACTAATGCGGGTGATCTAGATTCGTTTGTGGCTAAAAGTTGGAACGAAGGTGTGATCATGGGCTTTGTTAATACCATGGATCCGGTAAAAACTCACCAAACTGTAAAAGATATTCAGCAGTTCTTTATTGATAATAAAGACGAGCCAGGGTTTGATTTGGTGACTTGGGGCTTTAAATCGGGCGATGTTATTACTATGCCTGAAGCAGGCGTATGTTCGATTGAGAGTGTTAATGAATCAAACTCACCAACTAAGCGACAAGACTGTGCTAACGAAAACGGTGATTGGGTCGCTAAAGTGGTCGAGATTGAAGACAGTGGTACCACGACTATGGCTGTGGGTGGTTTCTTAGGTGC
>DNJI01000036.1 GCA_003489145.1 Gammaproteobacteria bacterium
CCACCGAGAACAATAATTTTGCTACCAACCGGAATATCACCTTTTTGAATGTGTTGTTCCTGGATGTGCCCTAAGCCACCGGCCAACATAATTGGTTTGTGGTAACCACGCACTTCACCATTTGGTGTTTGCTGCTCAAAAGTTCTAAAATAACCCAAGGTATTTGGTCGGCCAAATTCATTATTAAAGGCGGCCGCACCAATCGGACCTTCGAGCATAATATCGAGTGCTGAGACAATTTGATTAGGTTTGCCATAATCAACTTCCCAAGGCTGCCCGGCGTTGTTAATTTTAAGATTAGAGACACTAAAGCCACACAAACCTACTTTGGGTTTTGAGCCTTGGCCGGTAGCACCTTCATCACGAATTTCACCACCAGAACCAGTCGCCGCACCAGGATGTGGGGCAATCGCAGTAGGGTGGTTGTGAGTTTCAACTTTCATTAGGATTGCTCTGTGTTCTGTCGAACTAACGTATTTTCCGTTTTCATCAGCATAAAAGCGCTCACCTTCAAAACCTGCCATTACGGCAGAGTTGTCTGAATAAACACTAAGCAAGCCTTCTGGGTGTTTATGATAAGTATTGCGAATCATAGAGAACAAACTTTTGGCTTGCTCAACACCGTCAATAGTCCAATCGGCATTGAATATTTTATGGCGGCAATGTTCTGAGTTTGCCTGGGCAAACATCATTAGTTCAATATCAGTTGGGTTTCGTTCTAATTTTATAAAGCTTTCAACCAAGTAATCGACCTCACCATCACTAAGCGCTAAACCGAGTTCGATATTGGTTTTTTCTAAGGCTGATTTTCCCTTAACTAGAATATCAACACTGGTGAAAGGTTGTGGCTCGAAATTGTCAAATAGGGTGTGCGCATCATTAATCGAGTCTAAAACTGATTCGGTCATTTTGTCCATGATTGCAGCCAATACTAGAGCTGAATTAGTAATTTTGGCGTCAAAATGATAAATCGTTGCGCGTTCAATACGCCTGATTTTGTTAATATCACATAAGTGCACAATGTCAGTTGCCTTAGATGACCAAGGCGAGATAGTGCCTAATCTAGGAATAACAACAATACTAGACTGTGCTGCGTTAGCCGACAATACTGGTGCGTAAGACAGTAAATGGTCAAGGTGGTTTGTTTCTACCTCTGTGAGTGTCTCATTAAGGTCAGCAAGGTGAATAAATTCAGCTGCCAATAAATTTAAACCAGGCTGTGCTTTTGATATTTTTACCTGTAAAGCTTTGGTTTTAAAAGCGCCAAGAGCACTAATACCTTGATGGGTATGGATCATAACTGTGCCATTACCTCATCTGAAATATCGGCATTGTGATACACCTCTTGCGTGTCATCAAGATCTTCTAATCGATCAATCAGTTTCATGAATTTTTCTGCATCCCCTAGGTTGAGTTCAACGCGAGTTGCAGGTTCCATGGTTACTTCGGCATGGCTTGCTTCAAGCCCTACATCAGACAGTGCGTCTTTCACCGTAAAGAAGTCTTCAGGGGTAGTGATCACATCAATCGAACCATCCTCGTTGCTAATTACATCCTCTGCACCAGCATCGAGCGCCGCTTCCATAATTTGGTCTTCATCACCCGAGGCAAAACTAATAAAACCTTGCTTGTTAAAGAGGTAAGCCACTGAGCCATCTGTACCTAAGTTGCCGCCATGTTTAGTGAATGCGTGACGCACATCGGCCACCGTACGGTTACGATTATCCGTTAAGGTATCAACCATAATCGCAGTACCTGCTAAGCCGTAGCCTTCATAACGCACTTCATCGTAGTTTTCACCATCTAAATCACCAGAACCACGCTTAACCGCGCTTTCGATGGTGTCACGTTTCATGTTGGCAGCTAGAGCTTTATCAATCACCATTCGTAGCGATGGGTTGTTTTCGATAACACCACCACCGGCTTTAGCAGCGATTACAATTTCTTTGATAAGCTTGGTAAATACCTTACCACGCTTGGCATCTTGCGCACCTTTTCGGTGTTGAATATTATGCCATTTAGAATGTCCTGCCATGTTCGATGTCTCCGAGAATATGAGTAATTGAGATTTTACCTTTTATGCGGTAAAGTCGAGTAATTTTTGTATGGATTGCTTGGCTTTTTTAGCAATATCTGAATTAATGAGTATTTCATTTTTTCCAGTTTTTAAAGTGTCCAAGCAATTGTCCAAGGTGTTCATTGCCATCCATTCACAATGGGCGCAAGATTCACAATCTGCACCTTCACCCATGGTAGGCGCTTCAATCAGTTTTTTGTGTGGTGCAACTTCATGCATTTTGTGAAAAATACCATTATCAGTGGCCACAATAAAGCTAGATTCACCTCTATCTTTAACTGCATTAATTAGTGCCGTGGTAGATCCAACTACATCAGCCAGATCAACCACTGCTTGAGGGGATTCCGGGTGGACCAACACAGCTGCTTCAGGGTGCCTTTCTTTGAGCACTGCTAATGCATCTGCTTTAAAGCGCTCATGCACCACACAAGCCCCTTGCCATAAAATCATGTCAGCATCGGTTTGTGTTTGGACGTAATGACCTAGGTGCTTATCGGGCGCCCATAAAATCTTTTCACCTTGCTCGCTTAAATGTCTAACAACGGTTAGTGCACTGCCTGAAGTCACCACCCAATCTGCTCGTGCTTTAACTTGTGCAGAAGTGTTGGCATAAACCACCACTTTTCGATCAGGATGCTCATCACAAAAATCAGAAAATTCTTGAGCAGGGCAATCTTCATCTAAAGAACAAGTAGCACCTTCGTCAAGTACTAAAATGGTTTTTTCAGGGGAAAGAATCTTAGCTGTTTCACCCATAAATTTAACGCCTGCAACGATAATGGTATCTGCATCACAGTTTTGTCCGAAGCGTGCCATTTCTAATGAATCAGAAACAAGGCCACCACTTTCTTCCGCCAGGGTTTGTAAATCGCCACTGACATAATAATGTGCAACCAGCACAGCATTACGAGCCTTGAGTTCGGCCTTTATTTGATCTTGAATCGACACGTTGTTTTATTTAATCTTTTTCTGGCAGGCTTACTTTAATACTTAGCTCTCTTAATACTTTTCTTGGTACGCCTGCAGGTGCATCGGTTAACAAACAAGCAGCGGTTTGAGTTTTAGGGAAGGCGATTACTTCTCGAATCGAATCTGAACCGGTCATGATCATGACTAAGCGATCTAAACCAAAAGCCATACCACCATGAGGAGGGCAACCATATTGAAGTGCATCGAGCAAGAAGCCAAATTTATCTTTAGCTTCATCATCAGAAATACCCAATAGTTTTAATACTGTTTGCTGCATTTCAACTTGGTGAATACGGATAGAGCCACCACCCACCTCAGAGCCGTTAATAACTAAGTCGTAAGCGCGAGAAAGCGCAGTATCAGCAGTTTTTTCTAATGTTTTAGCATCGACACTTGGTGCGGTAAATGGATGGTGAATTGCACTTAAAGAGCCGTCATCATTAGCATCAAACATTGGGAAATCTACCACCCAAATTGGCGCCCATTCAGATTCAAATAAATCTAGATCTTTAGCCAGTTGTTCACGTAAGTTACCCAGCGCTTCGTTTACAATTTTAGTTTTATCAGCGCCGAAGAAAATAATATCACCTGTTTGTGCGCCAGTCATCTCAATCACTTTGGCAGTTACCTCATCGCCTAAAAATTTTAAAATTGGTGAAGCAGGGCCGTCTTCATTCAGTTTGATATAAGCCAAACCTTTGGCGCCATAAATACTGACGTATTTGGTGTATTTATCAATCTTCTTGCGGCTGATGGTTGCACCACCCGGTACGCGCAGTGCAGCAACTCGAGAGCCATCGTTACTTGCAGGACCTGAGAACACTTTAAAATCAACACCCTGCATCAGTTCATCCATGTCAGTGATTTGCATTGGAATACGCATATCAGGACGATCAACACCGTATAAGTTCATGGCATCTGCATAAGTAATGGTTGGGAATTCATCGGGCAAGTCAACATCAATCACAGACTTAAACATACCGCGTGTCATCTCTTCCATCATTGACATAATTTCGTCTTCGTTCATAAAGGATGTTTCAACATCGAGCTGAGTGAATTCTGGCTGACGATCGGCACGTAAATCTTCATCTCTAAAGCACTTAACGATTTGATAGTAACGCTCAAAACCTGACATCATTAACAATTGTTTGAATAATTGCGGTGATTGCGGTAGCGCAAAAAATTCACCCGGATGAGTTCGAGAAGGCACTAAATAATCACGTGCACCTTCAGGTGTGGCTTTGGTTAAAAAAGGCGTTTCAATATCTAAAAAATCGTTGCCATCCATAAATTCACGCATAAAGTGTGTTACTTTTGAACGTAGACGTAAGCGTTGTTGCATTTCATCACGACGCAAATCTAAATAACGATACTTAAGGCGAACTTCCTCCGAAGTGTCTGTTGAGTCAATTTGGAATGGGATCGGTTTAGAGGCGTTAAGAATTTCAATATTTTTAGCAACAATTTCAATCTCACCGGTGGCTAATTTTGGATTGACCAAGCCTTCACCTCTAGCAATAACTTGACCAGTGATCTTTAGTACAAACTCATTACGAATAGACTCTGCTAGTTCAAAATCAGCATTGTCAGGATTAATGACTACTTGAGCAATACCGCGCTTATCACGCATGTCTAAAAAGATCACGCCACCATGATCACGACGACGATTCACCCAACCGCAGATTTCAACCGTTTGGTCGATATTGTCTTTACTTAATTCACCACAATAATGTGTTCTCATAATTTGCCCTTGCTTTTAATTAATTTTTTTTAGTTATTTTTTTGTTTGATTTGGTGTAACAACACCGGTAGAAATAATCAGTTTAAATGCCTCGTCAACACTCATATCAAGCTCAATCACATCATTCTTAGGCAGCATGATGAAAAAGCCAGAAGTTGGATTGGGTGTTGTTGGTACGTAAATATTGACTATTTCTTCACCAATTTTTTTCTCAACTTCACCATGATAATTACCTGTTTGAAAGGCAATAGTCCACATGCCTCGACGTGGATACTCGACCAGTATCGCTTTTTTAAAACTCTCCCCGGATGGACTGAGTACTGTATCTGATAGTTGTTTTAAGGCATTATAAATACTTCTAAAGCCTGGAATTTTATTGAGCAACTTATCCCAAAGTTCTAAGATTTTTCGGCCGATAAAATTATTAACCAATACGCCAGTAATGAGCATAATTAGGATTACCCAAACAATGCCAGAACCAGGAATAACACTCTCTAGATTGAATAATTTTTCAGGTAGATATTCAGGCGGGACAATGTCGTTAACTAATTCTAAAAAGAATTTAATAACAACAATGCTTAACCCTAATGGAATCCAAAAAAGCAAGCCGGAAATAAAATAGTTTCTTAGGTTTTTCAACGCTTAGCCACTTAATAATAAAAGCATTATTTTAGCACAACGAGTAAGGTTTTATATTCACTCTTAAAGAGATCTATGGGCTTACTTGGTGTATTTTAAGGAGTGTAGAAAATAGAGTTATTTTTATTAAAAAATAAGAAGAATAGTTATTGCTATTTGCCGAATTTTTTCATGAAAAAAATGCTGTTTAATGCATTTCTTAAACTATGCTAAGTAAGTGCATCGCTCTCTTCATTTCTAAGTGTGAGGATTTCATAACCATCTTCAGTGACTAAAATAGTGTGCTCCCATTGAGCGGAAAGTGAGCGATCTTTAGTGGTGACTGTCCAGCCATCAACTTTAGAGGTGGCCACTTCAAAGCCACCTAAATTAATCATAGGCTCAATGGTGAAGGTCATGCCTGCTTCTAAAACTGGACTTTTATCAACA
>DNJI01000057.1 GCA_003489145.1 Gammaproteobacteria bacterium
TTCGCCATTATCAAGCATTTGCTTAAGGCGCTTATGCGCTGCATCACGCCCAGTAATAATAGTACCCGTGAGCAACAGAGTGTCACCAATATTCCATTCACCCATTTGGCTGCGCGTTAAGGTGTTTAAATCAACTTTTTTGTACTTTGAATAATCCATTTCCAGATCAGGATAAACACTCATATCCACATCTGGTAATTCTGCTACGCCTGAGCCATCTATTGAAAAATGTAAGTGACGTGTGGCCGCACAATTTGGAATCATGGCAATTGGTTGAGAGGCGGCATGGGTTGGATAATCTTTAATTTTGACATCAAGCACTGTGGTTAAACCGCCCAACCCTTGTGCACCGATACCCAAATCATTAATCTTGCTAAATAAGTCCAAACGTAATTTTTCAATATTAGTCGGATTAGATTTTTCACTAATTTCAGTTATATCAACCGGATCCATTAAACTTTGCTTAGCTAGGAGCATAGCTTTTTCAGCAGTACCGCCCACACCAATACCAATAAGACCTGGCGGACACCAGCCCGCCCCCATGGTTGGAATAGTTCTTAATACCCAGTCAGTGACATTGTCATCGGGTTGCAACACAGCAAATTTGGCTTTATTTTCAGAACCACAGCCTTTGGCTGCAACGATAAAGTTCAGTGTATTACCCTTCACCACTTTCATATGAATGACTGCAGGCGTATTGTCTTTAGTATTGACTCTAGAAAATAACGGATCTTTAACAATAGAGGCGCGTAACGGATTATCCGGATTGGTGTAAGCCTGCCTAACCCCTTCGTTAATCATGTCTTCTAAAGATAATTCCGCCTCCCAAGTAACATCCATACCCACTTCAACAAATACATTAACAATACCCGTGTCTTGACACATAGGACGTTGGCCCAGAGCAGCCATCTTAGAATTGATTAAAATTTGTGCAATGGCGTTTTTAGCCGACTGATGCGTTTCTTTTTCATACGCATTTGCCATGGCCTGAATAAAATCTGGTGCGTGATAATAAGAAATATATTGCAAGGCATTGCAAACACTCTCAATCACATGTTGTTGCTTGATTTTCATCTTCATTATGCTTTAAATATTGCCCAATTTTTATCAGGTGTTTATAGTATGATATCCTTTTATTTTAACCAATATTTCACTAGGATTTTTTATGTTTGATTTTTTTAAAGGTCAAAATCTATCAATTGACTTAGGTACTGCTAATACGCTGATTTACATGGATGGCGCGATTGTGCTAAACGAACCCTCTGTTGTTGCCATTCGCAATGATAGAGGCTCATTAGAATCAACGGTTATTGCCGTGGGTCAAGACGCCAAAAACATGCTTGGCAGAACACCTGGATCTATTGAAGCGATTCGCCCAATGAAAGACGGTGTGATTGCTGACTTTAAAGTCACTGAAAAAATGCTACAACATTTCATTCGCAAAGTATTGCGCTCTGGTTTCTTTTCGCCCAGCCCTAAAGTTTTAATTTGTGTCCCTTGTGGTGCCACTCAGGTTGAGCGTCGTGCAATTAAAGAAAGTGCCGTTGGTGCAGGCGCAAGAGATGTTTACTTAATTGAAGAGCCTATGGCAGCAGCGCTTGGTGCCGGCATGGCGATTGAAGAAGCTTCAGGTGCGATGGTGATCGATATTGGTGGTGGTACAACAGAAATCGCCATTATGTCACTCAATGGTATTGTTTACTCTGATTCATTACGCGTTGGCGGTGATCTTTTTGATAGTCATATTGTTAAGTTTGTACGCCGTGAACACGGTGTTATTATTGGTGAAGCAACTGCTGAGCAAATTAAAGAAGAAGTGGGTTCCGCGTTTGAATCCAGTGTCGTTAAAAAAATCGAATTTAGAGGTCTTGATGTTGCTAAAGGTATTCCAGTAAGTTTCGAAATTACCAATACAGAAATTCGCGAAGCCTTGCAAGAGCCATTAGCAACAATTGTTGCAGCTGTTAGAACAGCACTTGAACAAACGCCACCGGAACTGGCTTCTGATATTGCTGAAAATGGCTTGGTGCTCACTGGTGGTGGCGCCCTTCTAGAAGGCTTAGACAAGCTTATTCATCAAGAGACCAACCTACCAATACGTATTGCTGATGATCCATTGACTTGTGTAGCACGTGGTGGTGGTGCGGCACTTGATATGATTAGCAAACACTCTATGGGGTTCCTAGCTGCAGAATAATCTGAAAGGTGACTAAGTAATGCAGTTTCTTAAACTTTTTACACCTGTTTTTATTGCTATTTTTCTGATTCTTTCAGATTATAAATTTTCTTACTTAGATAACCTTAAGCAATCCATTGCAAAACTTATTTCGCCCATTTACTTGGTGGTCAACCTACCTTCTCAACTCTATATTTGGATTGACGAACAAGGCACGACAAAACAAACTCTGCTCAATCAAAACAAGCAGCTTAATGGTGAACTAACACGATTAAAAGCGAATTTACAAACACATAATGCTTTACTATTAGAAAACCAAAAGCTCAAGCAATTATTAGGCGCAAGCTATCAAATTAGTAGTCAAAAATTTATACTAGGACGTGTTAGTTCTGTCAGCCAATCAAGACTTAAAAAACAAATTATCATTAACAAAGGCAGTAATGATAATCTTGCCGTTGGGCAAGTGGTGCTAGGCTCCAAAGGTGTCATTGGGCAAATTACACAAACAACACCTCTATACTCAACTGTATTGATGATTACCGACCCCACACAATATGTGCCAATCAAAAATCAACGTAATGGTATTCGCGGTATTAGTAAAGGTGTTGCATCGAACCAAGGCAGACTGGTGGTGAATTTTATTGAATCTGATTTTGATGTCGTATTGGGCGATCTCTTTTTAACCAGTGCCATTGGGTCAAAATTTCCAGCGGGTTATCCCATGGGAAAAGTCATACACATAGAGCAACATACTGATGCTCCATTTTTACACATTGAGCTTGCCCCTATACAAACAACCGAACAGTTAGAATTTGTCCTTATTGGGGAGAATGATTAATGATGAATACTCAGCGTCCTTATGTCTTTTTAGCGAAAATCACTTTTTTTGCACTTATCATTAGTGCACTGCCTTTATCCCAGATCGTACTAGAAGTTTCTCCTTTTTGGCTGTTGTTGTTTTTTATTTACTGGCTCACTTACTTTCCAGCTAAAGGTCGATTTTTCTTAGCGCTATTATTAGGCGTGTTGCTTGATATATTACAAGGTGATATCTTAGGGCAAAATGCTTTAGCATTGATCTTAAGCGGTGCATTTATTACAAATGTTAAGCAGTCTTTCATGGTTTCTAACTTAAGCACACAACAGGTTTATGTTTTTATCGCCTCCAGTATTTACTTGATTTTATTCCTGCTAGTACACAGCTTAATTCAAGGCTTTAACTTTAGTTATTATTTATTATTTGCACCTTTATCAGGTGCATTGTTATGGCCTTTAGTCAAGTTAGCACTGTCAAAGTGTAAACACCAATAAAGCACAGTCATGGAAAAGATTAGCAACATTGCACTAGAAAATAAAATTTTCTCTAGCAGGATGCTGATGGCTTTCTTATTCATCTTGATTATTACATCAGTATTGATACTCAGGCTTTATAATTTACAAATCAGTAACCATGATTATTACGCTGAAGAAGCGCTTGGCAACCAGATGCGCACCCTGCCCATCACCCCAACTCGGGGCAAAATATTTGATCGAAATGGTCAAATTATTGCCACTAACCAATTGTCATACAGGCTTACCTTAACCCCTGAAAAAACCAAAAATATTGCTAAAACACTACTGTCTCTTCAGCAGTTAAACTTTATTGATGATGATGATATTAAGCGCTTTCATAAAAATAGAAATCGCTACAAAAAATTCCACAATATTCCGCTCAAGCACAAACTCAGTGAAAAACAAGTGGCTGAATTTTTAGTCAGTAATCAGTTTATCGGGATTGATGTTGAATCCTATTTTCATCGGATTTATCCCAAAAATGATTCCAGTGTTCATGTGGCTGGCTATGTTTCCAGAATGTCTAAAAAAGACAAGGCTTTCTATGACAAGCAAAATTATTTAGGAACGGCTTTTGTTGGCAAGGTAGGCATTGAAAAACAATACGAAACATTATTGCACGGCACCAGTGGTAAAAAGCAAATTGAGCGAAATGTAACTGGTCGTGTCATTGATACACAAATCATTCAAGCAGCAGAAAATGGTAAAGATTTATATTTAAGTATTGACTTAGATTTACAAATAAAAGCCGAATCTCTATTAAAAGGAAAGCGTGGCTCTATCGTGGTGGTTAATGTAAAAAATGGCGAAGTTTTAGCCTTGGTTAGCACACCTACTTACAATCCTAATTGGTTTGTTAATGGCATTTCACATAAAAATTATCAGATTTTACAAACCTCAAAAGACATTCCACAGCTTAATCGTGCCATCCAAGGCTTGTATCCGCCAGGCTCTACAGTTAAACCGATGGTTGCCTTGGCTGGCCTTGAAGAAGGTGTAATCACCAAACACAGCAAAACCTACTGCCCAGGTTATTACAAACTACCCAATGTGAAACGTAAATTTAACGACTGGAAACGTAGTGGCCATGGCGTGGTTCATGTTAAAGATGCACTCGCCCAATCTTGCGATGTGTTCTTTTACGATCTGGCCAATAAAATGGGTATAGATACAATACATGATAATTTAAGCCTGTTTAACTTTGGCTCAAAAACTGGTATCGATATTCCGGGCGAACGTGGCGGCATTTTGCCATCAAAAGTTTGGAAAAAAATTAACAGGAATGAGCCTTGGTATCGAGGAGAAACACTGATTGCTGGTATTGGCCAAGGATTCATGACCTCTAGCCCGTTGCAACTTGCAGTGGCAACAGCTGCACTAGCTAACAAAGGGCAAATCTTCCAACCAAAACTCCTAAAAAATATACGCTCGCCCAATCAACCCATTAAAGAAGTAGAAAAAGGCTCACATGCTCAAATACCAATTAAAAACATTCAAAATTGGGAAGATGTGATTGAAGGCATGAGACAAACCATTTACGCACCCAAGGGTACTGCTAGAAGACTCAATAAAGGGCTAACCTATACCTTAGCAGGCAAAACAGGTACAGCGCAAGTATTTGGCCTAGATGCTGAAGAGCAATACATTGCTGAAAAATTAGATGAGCGTTTAAGAGATCACGCTTTATTCACGGGTTTTGCACCCGTAGAAAATCCACAGATTGCGATTGCCGTCATTGTAGAGAATGCGGGTAGTGGTAGCTCTAAAGCAGCGCCACTTGCTCGAGAAGTATTAGATGTTTATTTTGAAAAACAAACTAGTTACTAATACAATCTTGAATCGTTTTCTCATCAACTGGGAAAGTTAAAGTTGCATCCATTCGATAGCGCTGTTTGAGTTGATTAAGCTGCGGCTGATTGATTTCATCGTACAAGATGATAATTTTAACTTCAGGAGAGTGACCCTCTAAAGTGGCTAATAAAGACTCAATATTACTCACACGATCACGAAATTCAGGGTTATAAATAAACTCAGCCACTAACACTTGATAGGTATTTTTCTTGGCTAATTTAACCGCCTTCCTTTGTGAATCTTCAAAATCAACATCAAAGCCTAAACTAACAAATAGTGGGGTGAAATCATCAAACCCACCTTCATCAACAAAAAATAATAGTTGCTGATTCATTTACCCTCCTGCAAGGCGTAAAAATTTTGTTTAAACTCTGAAAAAGCATTGTGCTCAATAGCATCACGCATTTGTTGCATTAAATCTTGATAATAATACAAATTGTGAATGGTGCTTAGGCGAGCACCTAAGATCTCATTTTTGCGTTGTAAATGATGCAAATATGAGCGAGAATAATTTTGACAAGTATAACAACCACAGTTCTCATCTAATGGTCGTGTGTCTAACTTGTATTGTGCATTACGAATTTTAACAATACCAACTGAAGTAAATAAATAGCCATTACGTGCATTACGTGTTGGCATGACACAATCAAACATATCAATACCACGCTCAACCGCCTCAACCAAATCTTTTGGTGTACCCACACCCATTAAATATCTAGGCTTATCATCAGGCAATTGCTCGGGTAAATAATCCAACACCTTTATCATTTCGTCTTTAGGCTCGCCGACACTTAAGCCACCAATGGCATAGCCATCAAAATCCATATCAACCAAAGCCTGAGCAGATTCACAACGTAAATCTTCAAACATACCACCTTGTACAATACCAAACAAAGCATTTTTATTGTTTAATTTTTCATGCTCTGCTTTTGAGCGCTTAGCCCAGCGAAGTGACAACTGCATCGACTGGTCTGCGGTTGCTTTATCGGCTGGATACGGTGTGCATTCGTCAAAAATCATGACAATATCGGAGCCTAATTTTTTTTGTATTTGTATGGACTCTTCTGGCCCCATGAAAATCTTATCGCCATTTTTAGGTGAACGAAAATCCACGCCTTTTTCACTAATCTTGCGCATATCACCCAAACTAAAAACCTGAAAACCACCAGAATCAGTCAATATCGGCCCTTGCCAATGCATAAAATCATGCAAATCTCCATGGGCTTCAATAACTTGTGTACCTGGCGTAATATCTAAATGAAAGGTGTTACCCAAAATAATTTGCGCGCCAATCTCAACCACTTCTTCAGGTGTCATCGCCTTAACGGTGCCATAAGTACCCACCGGCATAAAGGCAGGCGTCTCAACCTCACCACGTTCAAAAGTCATCTGACCACGGCGTGCTTTTTGGTCAGTATTGTTTAGTTTAAATTTCATGATTGTTGTTTTGAGGTGTCTTTAGATTGCAACTGCCAAAGTTGTGCATACTTACCATTATTTGACAATAATGCTTCGTGCGTACCACTTTCAATAATTGCACCATCACCAAGAACGATAATTTTATCAGCATCCTTAATGGTTGATAGGCGATGCGCAATCATAAAGGTTGTGTGTTGATCTGAGAAGCCATTCAATGCTTTTTGTACCATTTTTTCAGAATACGAATCTAGTGCTGAGGTGGCTTCATCAAAAATCAAAATGGGTGGATTTTTTAACAACACTCTGGCAATGGCCAACCGTTGTTTCTCACCGCCTGAAAGCTTGAGTCCGCGCTCACCTACGAGTGTGTCATACCCTTGTGGTAGTTGATCAATAAATTCATCAATAAAGCTTAATTTAGCGACTTGCTTTACTTCTTCCATGCTGGCATCTTGCTTGCCATAAGCAATGTTGTAATAAATGCTCTCATTAAACATCACTGTGTCTTGTGGCACCACGCCAATGGCTGTTTGTACCGAATGCTGTTGATGAGTTTTAATGTCCTGTCCATCGATCAAAATTGAACCAGAGCTCACATCATAAAAACGAAACAACAATTTTGCTAAAGTTGATTTACCAGAGCCAGATTGCCCCACAATAGCAATTTTTTGCCCCGGCTCAATAGTAAAGCTAATGTCTTTTAAAACTTTATTTTTTCCTGGATAGGCAAATGACACTTGGTTAAATTCAACCCTACCTTGTGTCACTTTGAGTGCAGGTGCGCCCTGTTCATTACTTACTTTTGGAGTTTGGTCAAGCAAATCAAACATGTTATTCATGTCGATAAAATTGTGTTTAATTTGTCGATAAACAATACCCAAGCTACCCAATGGCATAAACAACTGTAGTAGTAAGGCCTGAATCATAATCATATCACCTAGACTAAGGTTTTGATCCACGACACCTTGTGCTGCCGTAATCAAAATAACAGTCACACCAAGGGCGATCACTGCACCTTGAATAAAATTAAGCGCTGTCATTGAAGTAAAACTTTTAGTAGCAACATCTTCCCAGCGTGCCATTGTGTTGTCATAACGATTCACTTCAAAGTCTTCACGGTTGAAGTATTTAACTGTTTCATAGTTAATCAGACTATCCACTGCATTGGTATTGGCTTCGGATTGCATGTCGTTCATTTGATAACGATACTTCATGCGCCAAGTGGTAATTGCCAAGGTTAGAGCAATATAGAATACAACAGTCAAAAGAGAAATCAACGCAAAAAAGGAATCATAATTTATCCATAAAAGCCCAATCACTAAGCAAATTTCAAAAAACGATGGGATGATGTTAAACACGAAAATAGACAATAAAGTCGATACACTTTGCGTACCTCTATCAATATCTCGGGTAATACCACCAATACGTCTATCAAGATGGAAAGACAAATCTAGCGTGTGTAAATGTTTAAACACGCCGAGCGCAATAAGGTGCATGGCGTGATAACGAACCTTGGCAAAAATCGCATCCCTAAGCTCATTAAATAACGAGCTTGCCAATCGAAGCGCACCGTAAGCAAACAACATGCCTAATGGCAAAATCATTAGTACATTGGTTTGATCTAATGAATCAACAATTTCTTTTAAAACAACGGGTACTGCCACATTGGCTAACTTAGCAGCAATTAAAAATAGGGTTGCCCAAATCACACGAGCGCGCATCTTCAGCAGGTAAGGCAATAACTTTCTTAAAACCTTAATATCTCGGGTTTTAAAATCGTATGCTTGTGTTTGCTTAGCGGAACTGTGCATCATTGATAGGATAGTCATCGGGCAAAATTGCGCCTTTTTCTAGGGCAATCTTTACCACGTCAGTGGCTCTAAATTGTTCAGGCCTTTGCAAGAGTTCTTGCTGCCAAAAAGCGTGCATTTCGCACATTTGTGGATGGGTGTGATTACACCCAAGTATATGAAAACTGCACTCACCCACTCGCCATGGGCCATCACCTGTAATCTCGCCTTCAACCAAATGAATACTGTACTTAGGATCCTTTTCCCAAAATAGTTCAAAATACAAAACACCTTTTGAATGTTGGAAAATTTCCTCAATCACGCGTGTTTCACCATTTGGATATTTGATGTAGAGCGGAGAATGCATGGTAAATATTTTATTCATGACTGAACGCCTGGTTGATTTGTTCAAAATCAAAGCCTCTGGATTGTAAAAATCGTTTTTGTTTGGCTTGCTCTTTGTAGTCACTAGGGATTTCATTTCCATATTTAGTCACTCTAATTTGTTGAGCCAAAGCGTAAAAATCATACATCGATAAATCAAAATGACTGATACCGCGCTGCTTAAGATCAACAGATATTTTGATTGGTCCCTTACCTTGGTTAAAGCGCATTTGGATAAACTCAGCAGCAAAACGCTCATCACTTTGATAATTTTGCTTAATCAATAAATCAAGTGCTCGCTCAACATCAGCACGATCAAAATCTTTATTGATTAATTTTTGTGTAAGTTCAAAAACAGAATGTTCGCGTCTAACCAGCATCTGCATTGCAGCTGCGTAACATTTTTCTTTACTCGGCGTCGTCACCGTCACTCATTAACTTTTCGCGAATTTTAGCTTCGATGCTTTGGCTTAACTTGGCATTTTCTATCAAATAATCTCTGGCATTATCTTTACCCTGACCAATGCGCTCACCTTCAACACTATACCAAGCACCGGCTTTTTCAACAAAGCCGTGAGTAACACCCAAATCAATAATTTCACTTTCACGTGAAATACCTTGATTATATAAAATTTGGAATTCAGCTTTTTTAAATGGAGGTGCGACTTTGTTTTTCAATACTTTAACACGCGTCTCATTGCCTAAAATTTCATCGCCCTTCTTAATTGCACCAATACGGCGAATATCCAAACGCACTGAGGCGTAGAATTTCAGCGCATTACCACCCGTTGTGGTTTCAGGGTTGCCAAACATGACGCCAATCTTCATACGTAATTGGTTAATAAAAATCACCATAGTGTTGGTTTTTTTAATGTTTGAGGTTAATTTTCTTAACGCTTGTGACATTAATCTGGCTTGTAAACCCATGTGCGAAGCGCCCATTTCACCTTCAATTTCTGCTTTTGGTGTGAGTGCAGCGACTGAATCAATCACCACGATATCCACACCACCCGAACGTACTAACATATCCGTAATCTCTAAGGCTTGCTCACCGGTATCTGGCTGAGAGATTAGTAAATCATCGGTATTCACACCGAGTCGTCTGGCGTATTGTGGATCCAACGCATGCTCAGCATCAATAAAGGCCGCTGTGCCGCCTAACTTTTGCATCTCAGCAATGACGTGCAAGGTTAAGGTTGTCTTACCCGAAGATTCAGGGCCGTAAATTTCAACCACACGACCACGTGGCAAACCACCAATGCCGAGTGCAATATCTAAACTTAAACTGCCCGTAGAAACCGCTTCAATACCTGCTTGAGCCTGATCATCGCCTAAATACATAACTGAGCCTTTACCAAACTGCTTATCAATCTGTGCAAGTGCTGCTTTTAGGGCTTGTTTTTTCTTCTCATCCACGTTGTTTCTCCTGGGTAAAATAGGGTTAAACTTATTTAAAAAAATTTAAGCAATTATATCTGAAATATCGTGGCAACTTTTTCAAAAAATGACTCACATTACATGTCACTCGCACTTAAGCTTGCTGGTCAAGGTAGAGATGGCGTTAAAGCCAATCCTATGGTGGGTTGTGTGGTTGTTAAAGATGATCAAATCATAGCCAAAGGCTACCATCAAACCTTTGGTGAGGCGCATGCAGAAATCAACGCTTTAGAGCAAATCAATCACCAGGCTGATGATTCGACACTTTATGTGACTTTAGAGCCTTGCTCTCACGTTGGTAAAACACCGCCTTGTGCACAAGCCATTATTGATGCTAGTGTTCAGCGTGTGGTTATCGCTACACTAGATCCAAACCCTTTGGTTAGTGGTCAAGGTCTAGCACTATTGGAAGCAGCTGGTATTCAAGTAAGTGTTGGCTTATTAGAAAACGAAGCCTTGAGGCTTAATCGTGGCTTTATTAAACGCATGCAAACTGGCCTGCCTTTTGTCACTTGCAAAATCGCCATGAGTCTCGATGGCAAAACTGCCATGGCTTCAGGTGAAAGCCAATGGATTACGGGTGAAGCCGCTAGAACAGATGTGCAACATTTACGTGCTAAACACCAAGCCATCATGACCGGATCTGGCACTATCTTATCTGATAATCCATTCATGACTGTGCGGCTCGATGCGCCTACTGTATCGCCTTTAAGAGTAGTGATTGACAGTCGACAAAAAATCACGGATCAAACGCTTAATATTTTTTCAAACGATGCGCCAACTTTAATTCTCGATCCTAGTAACGGCAAAACACTTGAAAATGGTAAACTCGATTTAACCGATGCACTCAAACAATTGGGTGACCAAGGTATCAACACTGTTTTACTTGAAGCTGGGCCTAACTTAATTGGAGCGATGATTGAAGCGCATTTGATTGATGAATTTATCATTTAT
>DNJI01000018.1 GCA_003489145.1 Gammaproteobacteria bacterium
AGGTGAATTTTCTAAAAAACGCATTTTAGAAAAACACAAAAACTTACGCAAACAAAATCAAGGTAGTGTGATTTTTGGACTCGATAGTTTTGCTGAAGGTGTCGACCTCAAAGGTGATAATCTTACCCATGTGGTGATTGTAAAGCTACGCTTTAGCGTGCCTAACTCACCAATTGAAAAAACCACGCAAGATTACTTACAATCCCAAAATCGTAATCCTTTTATGGAAATCTCTCTACCTGATGCATCGCTACGACTCATCCAAGCCTGTGGCCGACTGATTCGTACCGAAACTGATACAGGGAAAATTACGATATTTGATAATCGCTTAACGACTAAGTTCTACGGCAAACAATTGTTGAATGCACTGCCAGGTTATAACATTGTTGTTGAATAATTTAAAAACGCCAAAAAGCTTTGTGTAACAACGCCATCAGCGTTAATATTTCTAAACGACCGAGCAACATTGAGAAGCTTAAAATCCACTTAGCCGTATCACTCACACCACCATAATTAGCCGCTACTTCGCCTAATCCTGGACCAAGGTTGTTGATGCTAGCAGCGGTTGCCGAAAACGCACTCACTTGATCAAGGCCGGTAAACATCAAAGCAATTAGAATCATAATAAAAGCAATCACATACAACGAGAAGAATCCCCAAACGGATACCAATGTATCTTCAGTCACACTGCGATGATTAAGCTTAATGTTAATTTGTGCATTCGGATGAATGAATTTTTTGATCTCTTTCATGGCTAACTTAAACATCAGTAATACTCGCACCACTTTAATACCACCACCCGTTGAGCCCGCACAAGCGCCAATAAAGCTGGCAAAAATTAATAAAATTGGCAAGATAAAAGGCCATTGAGAATAGTCGGTAGAGGCAAAGCCTGTGGTGGTAGCAATCGAAACGGTCTGAAATAATGCCTGTCGTGCCGATTCACTTATACTCAAATAATAACCACTGTCAAATAAATAAGTACCGACAATAATGGCGGTAAAAAACAAGATAAACAAATACGTTTTAAACTCTGAATCTTGAAAATAAGTAAAGACATTTTTCTTTTGCCAAACAAAGAAATGCAAAGAAAAATTAATACCGGCTAGCAGCATAAATACAATCGCAACACTTTCAATAGCACTTGAATTAAAGTAGCCGATGGAGGTGTCATGGGTAGAAAAACCACCAATAGCTACCGTTGAGTAACTATGAGCAATGGCATCAAAAGCATCCATACCAGCCAAGTAATAACCCAACGCACAAACAATGGTAAAACTAATATAAATCTTCCATAAGGCTTTGGCAGTGTGTGTGAGTTTTGGGGTTAATCTTTCTTTAGAAATACCGCTAGATTCTGCGTGGTAAAGCTCCATACCGCCGACACCCAACATCGGTAATATCGCAACTGCTAAAACAATAATACCCATACCACCTAACCATTGTAGTTGTTGTCGGTAGTACAAAATCGCCTTAGGCAGATCATCCAATCCAGCCAATACAGTAGCACCTGTGGTTGTTAAGCCTGACATTGATTCAAAAAACGCATCACTGAATGACATTCTGAGTGATTCTGACAATAAAAATGGGATGGTTGCAAACAACGAGAGAACAAACCAAAAACTAACCACAACCAAAATCCCCTCTCGGATTCTAAAGTCTTTTTTGGTATTTCTAAAGGGTGCCCACAAAATAAAGCCACTGAGTAGTGTTAGTGAAAATGCAGTTATGAAAGATTGCGCCTCGTTCTGCTGGTAGATAAAATCAACCAACAATGGCGGGAGTTGTGTCAAACTAAAGACCATTAGCAACAAGCCAATGGTTTTAAAAACGATACTAAATTGCATAATTATCCATTACCACCACCAAATAATGCCTCAACTTCGTGAATCTTACTCACATCGCTGAGCACGATGAGTACGTGATCATTTTCTTCAATCACCAACTTACGTGAACCCATAATCACTTCATTATTTCTGACTATTGAGCCCACAACCACCCCATCTGGAAAATTAATTTCTTCAATGGTTTTTCCAACAACCTTAGAGTGCGCCTGATCACCATGAACAATAATCTCAATGGCTTCAGACTTGCCTTGACGCAAGGAATGAACCATCATCGTATCGCCCTTACGAATATGCGCCAAAATACCGCTGGTGGTGATTTGGTCAGGTGAAATCACCATGTCCACATCTTCACTTTGTTTGGCCAAATCTTCATATACATTACGTTTAACCAAAGCAACGGTTTTGTGTGCTCCGAGACGTTTAGCCAAAATAGAGACAATCACATTGATTTCATCAGAATCCGTCAATGCTAAGAATAAATCGGTACTTTCAATACCTTCTTCCAGTAACAATTCTTCATCAGAAGCATTACCATGTAAGACCAAAGTGTCCTCAAGTTGCTCTGCAATTTCAATAACGCGTTTTTTATCTAACTCAATAATACGGACACGGTGATTTTTTTCCAAATGTTTGGCCAAATTAAGGCCAATATGGCCACCGCCAGCAATAATAATATTTCTATAGGCTTTATCAAGTCGTCTAAACTCTTTTAAAACCTTGGATACACTGGATTTTTTAGTAACAAAATACACACGATCACCATCTTTAATCACGGTGTCGCCATATGCTGGAATTGCCTTACCATTACGATACAAGCTAACAATACGCATGTGTATTTTTGGCAAATGTTCGTGTAATTCTTTAATTGGATGGCCGACAATTGGCGTGCCTGCATAAGCCCGGGTTTCTACTAGCTGCACCAAACCATTTTCAAATTCAAATACTTGCTCCGCACCAGGCTCTTCCACCACACGTTTAATATAGTCAGTCACCAAACCTTCAGGGGTAATAATAAAATCAATCGGAATAGCGCTATCTGAAAACAACTCCTTACGATGTAGGTATTCAGCAGTACGGACGCGTGCTACTTTTTTATCTACTTGGTACAAAGTATGTGCCATCTGACAAGCTAACATATTACCTTCGTCAGACTTGGTTACAGCAATCACCATATCCATTTCTTTAATACCGGCTTCTTCTAAAATATTAGGATAAGAAGCGTGCCCACAAACCGTTTTAATATCTAGATGACGCTGCAAAGAAGATAGGTTGGCTTCATCTTTATCAATGATAGTAATGTCATTTTCATCATCAGAGCCTAAATATTTAGCCAATGATGAGCCAACCTGCCCTGCACCCAAGATCAAGATTTTCATTTCTTATCAATCCCCAAATCTTTTAATTTACGATACAGTGTGGTACGCTCTAAACCTGCCAACTCTGCAACTTTAGCAATGTTATTGTTGTTTTCTTCTAAATGATGTTTGAAGTATTGAGACTCAAAGATATTTCTAGCTGCTTTTAAAGGCAGGTCAAAATCAATGCCACTAATTTGCTGTTCTTGAATGCTTGCTTGCTCAGATAAAAGCTTTCGCACCAACGGTAAAATATCATGCAAAGGTTTTTTCAAAAAATCAACCGCACCCATGCGGATGGCTTTTACTACGTCTTGATGCTCAGCATGGCCAGACATCATCACCACTGGCATAGAAAAGCCTTCACTCATCCACTCTTCTAGCAGGGCCATGCCGTCTTGACCTGGCATCCAAACATCCATCATCACCAAATCAAAAGTTTGATCTTTAACAATGGTCTTGGCCTCGGCAGCATCCTGCGCTAAAACCACATTGTAGTTCACATCTTCTAATGTGTCTTTCATCGTTTCAGAATTGATACTCTCGTCATCAATAATAAGAATATTACCAATTATCATACATTCTCCTTTGTGTATTCAAATTCAATCGTGACAATAGCGCCATTTGGCTCTACATTACCAGCAAAAATCCGACCATCGTGTTGTTCAATGATATTTTGCACAATTGCCATACCTAATCCACTGCCTTTGACTTTAGTAGTGACATACGGCTCAAACACACGCTCAATTACCGCCTCATCAAACCCATCGCCATTGTCTGCCATACTTAAGCGCACAATACCTTCAGAGGGTAAATATTGAGTGGTGACACTCACGATTAAATCACGACTGTCTTCAACCGATTCAGCCGAATTCTTCACCAGATTAATCAATACTCTGGAAATACCATTGGCATCTAAGAGTAGCTCTGGTACATCGCTTGCAAGATCAAACTCAATACTGATATTGCTTTGTGCATCATAAAGCGCAATAGATTGATTGATTAGCGCATTCAGGTCAGTCGGCTTACGCTCGATTTGCGGTGTATTGGCATAATCTGCAAATGCACTAACCATGGCATCCATTGATTTCACCTGATCAATAATCACGTTAGTGGTTTTATCAATAATTTCTAAATCCTTACCCTTAAGTGTATCTAAAAACTTGTTTCTAAGACGTTGAGCCGATAATAAAATTGGCGTCAGCGGGTTTTTAATTTCATGTGCCATACGTACAGCCACTTCGCCCCAAGCCGCTTTTTTCTGCGCTCTATTCAGCTTTGAGATGTCTTTAACAATAATCACATAGCCCAGCGCTTTGCGACTCGTATCTAACGATGCACCTTGACAAGACAGTAAAACATGTCGGTCTGGCAAGGTCAGCTCAATCTCTTCACTCCACTCGCCTGACTCTTGTTCAAATTGTGCTTGTGCCATTGAAAATAGCGGCTCAAGATAGGCATTTTTATCTGAAATTTTTCGACACAAACCACCCACAAATTGTTGCTCATTATCAACAGCCAATATCTTGCCAATTACTGGATTGATCAGCTGAATATTTCTGTCTTTATCAAGACCAATCACACCAAAAGAGTATTTTAAAATAGTCTCTAAATACAGGTTATGCGTATCCAAGCCTTGTCGAGAGGCTTTAATTTGCTTGGCCATTTCATTAAATTGACCAATCAGTTCGCGCATGTCTTCACTCTGTTCTTGATTGTGCACCAAAACGTCGTAATTACCTTTGGCAATCTCTTTTGAGGCGACAGATAAATTGTGCATTGGGCGCATGAGTTGATCAATCATTCTAAACACAATCAACAAGACACTGAGAATGGTTAATAAAACCGTTGAAGAGAAATCTAACAAAAAGCTTTTTTGTGTAAGTGAGGTATTAACATTAAATTTAATTGCATTGGCAAAGTTGTAAAAACCTTTAACTTGCCCCAAAAAACTTAATAAATTAGGGTCAGTTGCATAAACTGCAACAATGTTCATGTATTCTTTAGTCGGTCTTCTAGTTAAATACCTTGTTGACATTTGAACCTGGAACAAATTGGTTTTCTCATCTTCAAATAAAACAAAAGGTTGTATATCTGCTAATGGCTGATTGTCTTCAACAATACAAATATTATTTTTCTTACTTTGTGCAATTATCTCGTCTTCTTCATCGGTCAACTCAATATAACAAGCC
>DNJI01000031.1:0-4531 GCA_003489145.1 Gammaproteobacteria bacterium
AGCATAATGATGGATCGTTATGGTGTTTTTGGTAATCCAATAGAGCACAGTTTATCACCCATCATTCATACCCAGTTTGCCAAACAAACCGGGTTAAACATTCAATACGATAAGATTCTAGCGCCCATAGATGACTTTGCACACAGCGCAAAGTCTTTCATCGATCAAGGCGCTAAAGGTTTTAATATTACTGTACCTTTTAAAATAGAAGCCTTTAATCTGGCAACTGAACTTAGCCTTAATGCTCAAACTGCAGGTGCAGTAAACACTATCAAAGTCAACGGCAATGATCTTATTGGTGAGAATACAGATGGCATCGGTCTGGTTAATGACTTAACCAAAAACCTGAACATTGATCTTAATAACAAAACTGTACTAATTCTTGGTGCAGGTGGTGCTACGCGAGGTATCTTATTACCAATACTAAAGCAACAACCTAAACGCCTCATGATTGCCAATCGAACGGCATCTAAAGCCAGACAATTGGCACTTGATTTTTCTAGTTATGGAAAAACTTGCGGTTTTGGTTTAGACAAAATTAAAGACGCACCAGTTGATATTATTATTAATGCTACCAGCGCCTCACTAGATGGGCAAATGCCAACCATTGCCAATGGCGTGGCTAATGGTGCCATTTGTTATGATTTGATGTATGGCATGCAAACACCGTTTATGGATTGGGCAAAAGTCAATAATGCCAAAATGATTGTCGATGGGTTAGGTATGCTAGTCGAACAAGCAGCAACGGCTTTTGAATTTTGGACCGGTAAACAACCCAACACCCAAGAAGTTATTAAAAATCTACGGCGCTAAACGCTCTATTACCCAATTATCAGCTTCTTTTTTATAAACAAACCGATCGTGTAATCGATTTTCTCTACCCTGCCAAAATTCAATGGTGTGTGGCACCACACGATAACCACCCCAAAAATCCGGCAAGGGTACTTCACCTTTGTTAAACTTGGCTTTCATAGATTCAAACTGAGTTAACAATACTTGTCTAGATGACAATTGTGAGGATTGATTAGATGCCCAAGCACCAAGCTGAGAATCTTTTGGACGTGAAGAAAAATACTTAATAGAATCAAACGTTGATATTTTTTCAACCACGCCAGAAATCTTTACTTGTCTTTCCAGGTCTAACCAAGGAAACAATAACGCCGCTTTTGGGTTACCTGTAATTTGTTTTGATTTCTTAGAATTATAATTAGTAAAAAATACAAACCCTTGCTCATCAAATGATTTTAATAATACAGTCCTAATACCAATTTCATCACTGTCTGCGGTAGCAAGGCTCATGGCATTTGGTATAGTCAACTCTGCTTGAGTTGCTTGCTCTATCCAGGCTTCAAATTGCACAAATGGATTGCTATTAAGCTCAGCACGCGTTAGACCATTACTAGTAAATTCACGTCTTAACTTTATCAGATCAACACTCATGCTTTAAAAGGGGAGGAACTTGTTTTTCTTAGCTTCGGTTAAATGATTTGAAATCAAATACTTAATCGGTGGAAAATGCTCTGCAAACTTAAGTACAAATCGTCTCACTTGTTTAATCACTGGTGCATCATTGGTAAATAAAGCCACAATACCATTGGTACCAAAAAACATCAATCGGGTTAAATTAATGTGCTTTTTCTCAAACAATTTAAGCAATGATGCTGAGCCAATATCTTGCCCATGAGCACAGGCCTCTTTAATTAATGTTGCTAAGATATCTTGCCCTCTTAAACCTAGATTAAACCCATGCGCAGTCACCGGGTGCATACCCACTGCCGCATCACCGATCAATGCAAAACGATTAGCAATAAAGGTTTGTGCATGTACAGCTACCAAAGGGTAAGAATGGCGTTCGCCCGATTGTGTCATTTGTCCCAATTCACCTCTAAAATCTTTTGTTATTTTGGCGTTAAAATCTGTCTCAGACATATCTAACATGGCTTGAGACTTATCTGTAGTGACAGTTAAAACAACAGAAGAGGCATTGCCCACCATTGGCAATAAAGCCAGAGTTTGTCCATAATCAAAGCATTCTAAGGCAATGTTGTTGTGTGTGTTCTCGTGCTCCATTTTGGTTACGATCATCACTTTAGAGAAATCTTTCATCAGTGCAGGTATGCCCATTTTACGACGAATGCTTGAAAAACGACTATCAGCTGCAATCACCAACTTGGCATTGATTGTAGTGCCATCAGCAAATAGTACGGCAGAATGATCTTCAAGATATTCCACATTGTCCACCATTGCTTCTGTCATTAAGGTGATATTATCAGCCTGCTTAACACGTTGATATAAAGCTTGTCGAACCTGGTAATTTGGCACCAAATAACCCAATGCCTCGATTGAGGAATCATCACTTTTAAAATTTAATAACGAAGGTGAATCACCATCAAAAACTTTTGCCTCTTTTAAAGGTGCAACCTCTGCCTGATTGATCAAATCCCAAACACCAAGTTTTTTTAAGATTTTAAGCGACAAATGTGTCAGCGCTATTTCCCTGCCGTCGGCTTGAGGGTTGGCGATGGCATCAATATTGGATTTTTCCACCACTAAAACCTTTACGTCAGCCCCTATCATCGAACAGGCAAAGCTAAGCCCTGCTGGACCACCACCAATAATGACTATATCGTACGCAGTTTGCATATTTAATTACAAAAAATTTGAGATAATAAGCCTATTATAACTATCCAAGCTTAGGGGCTTCCCATGATTTACGTTGTAATTCAATTTGGCTGTATTATTTATTTGATTATTAATGCAAGATTCGACCTTGTAGAATCATTCAGCGCATTACTAATCATACTTTCACTGATTGTTGGTTTAATGGCAGTTGTAAACATGAGACTCGACAATCTTAATATCGTGCCAACACTAAAAGATAAACATCAATTAGTTACTCATGGTATTTATCACTTTATCCGACACCCAATGTATACCAGTGTATTGCTATTATGTTCAGCACTCACATTGACTAATGCGCACAGCCTATCTCAGCTTGTTATGTTAATCTTGTTTGTTGACTTAATACTCAAGTCTAATGTGGAGGAAAAACTCCTTACTGAGCGTTTTAGTGCCTATCAAAACTATAGAAGTAAGACAGGGAGATTCTTACCTTTTATGTAATATTTTATGGTCTTGTTTGGCTTGTTTGTCCCCTTTTTTGGCCAGTTTTTTTAACCAATATTCAGCCTTTTTTATTGACTTTTTTACTCCTATGCCTTGCTCATACATTTGCACCACTCTACGTTGAGAATCGCTGTAGCCTTTTCTTGCAGCAGCAATCGTAAAGTTATAAGCCTTATTTAAATCCTTTTTAACACCCTGACCTTTTTCATAATGCCGAGCAATGTCTTGATAAGCAGCTAAATTACCTTGCTTTAAAGATTTTTGATAAAGCCGGTGTGATTGTTGATAATCTTGCTTAACACCTAAGCCTCGGTCATAAAGCCCGGCTAAAGTATAAACCACCTTATCGTTGCCGTTTTTCATGGCTTGTTGATACCAATCAAAAGCTTGGTCATGATCACGCGGCACACCCTGGCCTCTTGCAAACAAATGACCAAGCTGGTATTGCGCTTGCGCATTATCTTGTTTGGCAGCTTTTAACAACCAAATGAAGGCTTGATTATAATCTTCGGAATCCAAATAAGCCTTTGCTAGGCGATACTGTTCATCATCATTGCCAGATTTAGCTGATTCTAAATGCCACTTAGAGGCAAGAATAGAATTTTTCTTTACCCCGTTACCCTGCTCATACATTAAAGCTAAATTTTGTTGAGCATCGGCATAACCTTGACTGGCAGATTTCTTAATCCACTGATGGGCAGTTTTTAGATTACGCTCCACCCCAATACCCAGGTAATACATACTGCCTAGATAATACTGTGCTTTAGCGTTGTTTTTATCAGCAGATTTTTTTAATAGGTCTATACCCTTCTTGTCATTTTGCTCTATACCTTTACCTTCGATATGCATAAGGCCTAGAGCAGTTTGCGCATTTAAATTACCAGCCTTGGCAGCATATAAAAAGGCACCAAAAGCTTTAATATAATTTTGCTCAACACCATCGCCATAATAGTACGCTTTACCACGCTCATAAAGCTCAGCGTTCGCCAATATAGCATTACTGAACAATAATAAAAATAACAACAATAATCTCATGGCGTAAATTGTATACGAGAAATTAGAACGATTGAAAGTTTTGGTAGTCACGGTCAGATTTGAACTGACGACTTCCAGCATGTCATGCTGGCACTCTAACCAACTGAGTTACGCGACTATAAAGAATATTGTCAGCAGATATGCTAACAACGAACGAAATTATACCCGCAAGGGGGTATAAAAACTAGAAACAAGTTTTGATAATATCTTGAATATTGCTTGCTGCCGCGTACGGATCATCAGCATTTTTAATAGGGCGACCGACCACAATATAATCTGAACCTGACTTAAACGCCGTAGCCACATCAACCACACGTTTTTGGTCATCATCATTTGCTACCGGGCGAATACCTGGCGTTACAGCGATGAG
>DNJI01000031.1:4551-4733 GCA_003489145.1 Gammaproteobacteria bacterium
GTCACGAGTGAATTCGAATCAGCAATCCCTGCCATGTCAAGACGAAAAATAATCTTATGTAGAAACGTTTATAAAGATAGTGAGCTATTTTAATCCACACAATGATATTTTAGCCCAAAATAAATATATCGTATTAAAGCATGCCTTCTGAAACAATAAACCTTATTATTTCTTCAACACCA
>DNJI01000071.1 GCA_003489145.1 Gammaproteobacteria bacterium
TTTACTACTGAGTGTCGGTACTTCGATAGAGCCACCGAGTGTTGCTGTAGCGAAGTCAATTGGCACTTCACAGTAAAGATCATTACCTTCTCGTTGGAAAATATTGTGTTTTTTAACATGCACTTGTACATATAAATCACCGCTTGGTCCACCGCGTAAGCCTGCCTCACCTTCGCCACTTAAGCGAATACGGTTGCCGGTATCAACGCCCGCAGGAATCTTAACTGATAAAGTTTTTTGTTTGCGTACTACGCCTTGTCCGCGGCAAGTACCACAAGGGGATTTAATTTTTTGACCAGTGCCAGAACAATCATGACAAGGACGTTGTACTGCAAAGAAGCCTTGTTGCATTTGCACTTGACCATGGCCACCACAAGTACCACAAGTGTTGACCGATGTACCTGGCTTAGCACCTGTGCCTGAACAAGTATCACAAGCCTCATTTTTAGGGATGCGAATTTTAACCGTTGACCCTTCGGCTGCTTCTTTTAAATCAATTTCTAGATCATAACGCAGATCTGATCCACGGTTGTCGGCTTGGGCTGCGCCACCGCCACCAAAAATATCACCAAAAATATCACCAAAGCCACCACCACCAAAACCACCACCGCCAAATCCGCCAGCACCAGCGCTACCATCAACCCCTGCATGGCCAAACTGATCGTAAGCTTGACGTTTTTGCTCATCTGACAAAATAGCATAAGCTTTTTGAATTTCTTTGAATTTCGTTTCAGCCGCTTCTTTGTTATCTGCGTTACGATCAGGGTGGTGTTTCATCGCTAAACGCTTATAAGCCTTTTTAATTTGCTTAACGTCTGAGCCCTTATCAACGCCTAATACTTCGTAGTAATCTCTTTGTGACATGCTTGCCTTATATTAAAAAACCTCCTCCAGATCGTGAGATTTGAAGAAGGTTGGTTGTTAATGATTGACCAATAAATTACTTATCGTCTTTTACTTCTTCAAAGTCCGCATCAACGACATCATCACCAGCATCGCCTGATTCAGCATCACCTTCCGCTGCGCCAGCCTTAGCCTGTGCTTTCTCGGCCAATGGTTGTGCTTTTTCACTTAAGGCTTGTACTTTAGCGTCAATTGCTTCTTTGTCTTCGCCTTTCATCGAGGCTTCAAGTTCACTAATTGCTGTCTCAATAGCTGATTTTTCATCCTCAGACACTTCATCTTTTAGCTCTTCTAACGTTTGCTTGGTTGAGTGTATGAGTGAATCTGCCATGTTGCGTGTGGTGACTAATTCTTGGAATTTTTTGTCATCTTCTGCATGTGCTTCAGCATCCTTGATCATTTTTTCTACTTCTTCATCGCTTAAACCTGATGACGCTTTAATGGTGATTGATTGCTCTTTACCCGTATTTTTATCTTTGGCAGACACGTTTAAAATACCATCTGAATCGATATCTAAGGTAACTTCAATTTGAGGTTGGCCTTTTGGTGCAGCATCAATACCTTCTAGATTGAATTGACCAAGCGATTTGTTTGCATTAGCCACTTCACGCTCACCTTGTAATACATGCACAGTTACCGCAGCTTGATTATCAGAGGCAGTAGAGAAAATTTGCGATGCATTGGTAGGGATGGTTGTGTTCTTTTCAATCAGTTTGGTCATTACACCGCCCATGGTTTCAATACCTAAAGACAATGGCGTTACATCAAGTAACAACACATCTTTAACTTCACCACCCAGCACACCTGCTTGAATGGCTGCACCCATAGCAACAGCTTCATCAGGGTTAACGTCACGCTTCGGTTCTTTACCAAAGAAATCTTGTACCATTTGACCAACTTTAGGCATACGAGTTTGACCACCAACAAGGATGACTTCATCGATATCGCCACTTGAAAGTTTCGCGTCTTTGAGTGCAGTCTTGCAAGGCTCAATGGTGCGTTTTAATAAATCATCAACCAGTGATTCTAGTTTGGCACGTGTGAGCTTGATGTTAAGGTGCTTAGGACCAGAGGCGTCAGCAGTCACATAAGGTAAATTTACCTCAGTTTGCTCTGATGACGATAATTCAATCTTAGCTTTTTCAGCTGCTTCTTTAAGGCGTTGTAGTGCCATTGGATCATTGGTTAAATCAACCCCTTGGTCTTTTTTAAATTCTTCAACCAAATAGCTGATAATGCGTTGGTCAAAATCTTCACCACCTAAGAAAGTATCACCATTGGTTGATAGCACTTCAAAGTGTTTTTCACCATCAATGTCTTCCATTTCAATGATTGATACGTCGAATGTACCACCACCTAAGTCGTAGACAGCAACGGTTTTATCACCAGTCAATTTGTCCATACCATAAGCCAATGCTGCTGCTGTTGGCTCGTTAATGATGCGCTTAACATTTAAGCCTGCAATCTTGCCAGCATCTTTAGTGGCTTGGCGTTGTGAATCATTAAAGTAAGCTGGAACTGTAATAACCGCTTCAGTAACGGTTTCACCTAAATACTCTTCAGCGGTTTTTTTCATCTTTTCGATTACTCTTGCTGAGATTTCTGGAGCGGCCATTTTTTTACCTTTAACCTCTACCCAAGCATCACCATTGTCAGCTTTGACAATTTTGTAAGGCACAAGATTGATATCTTTTTGTACGGCGTCCTCATCAAAACGACGACCGATTAA
>DNJI01000004.1 GCA_003489145.1 Gammaproteobacteria bacterium
GTAAACGGCGGCCGTAACTATAACGGTCCTAAGGTAGCGAAATTCCTTGTCGGGTAAGTTCCGACCTGCACGAATGGCGTAACGAGGGCCACACTGTCTCCACCCGAGACTCAGTGAAATTGAAATTGCTGTTAAGATGCAGTATACCCGCGGCCAGACGGAAAGACCCCGTGCACCTTTACTACAGCTTTGCATTGAACTCTGATCCTACCTGTGTAGGATAGGTGGGAGACTTTGAAACTTTAACGCTAGTTAGAGTGGAGTCATCCTTGAAATACCACCCTGGTATGGTTGGGGTTCTAACCTTGGTCCGTTATCCGGATTGGGGACAATGCATGGTGGGTAGTTTGACTGGGGCGGTCTCCTCCCAAAGAGTAACGGAGGAGCGCAAAGGTACCCTCAGCACGGTCGGACATCGTGCAATGAGCGCAAAGGTAAAAGGGTGCTTGACTGCGAGACTGACACGTCGAGCAGGTAGGAAACTAGGTCTTAGTGATCCGGTGGTTCTGAGTGGAAGGACCATCGCTCAACGGATAAAAGGTACGCCGGGGATAACAGGCTGATACCGCCCAAGAGTTCACATCGACGGCGGTGTTTGGCACCTCGATGTCGGCTCATCACATCCTGGGGCTGAAGCAGGTCCCAAGGGTATGGCTGTTCGCCATTTAAAGTGGTACGCGAGCTGGGTTTAGAACGTCGTGAGACAGTTCGGTCCCTATCTACCGTGGGCGTTGGAGACTTGAGGGAAGCTGTTCTTAGTACGAGAGGACCGGAATGGACACACCTCTGGTGTTTCGGTTATGACGCCAGTCGTATTGCCGAGTAGCTATGTGTGGAAAGGATAACCGCTGAAAGCATCTAAGCGGGAAGCCCCTCCCAAGATTAGGTCTCCCTGACAGTTTAACTGTCCTAAAGATCCCTCGGAGACTACGAGGTTGATAGGCACGGTGTGGAAGAGTAGTGATACTTGAAGCTAACGTGTACTAATTGATCGTGAGGCTTGACCATATAACACCCAAATTATTTGAATAATTTATTATTCAATTCATAGTTTTTGTGTTGATGTGTCATGCAATACACTGATGTACAGTGACAAACTTATTACATGTATTAATTGTTATATCTCCGATTATTTAATAATCAAGGTATAAAAACTTTTTAATTCGCAAGTACTGCATTTTATGCAGCAATTGCAACAAGTTTGCTTAGTGACAATAGCGAGTGTGACCCACCTGATCCCATCCCGAACTCAGAAGTGAAACCACTTAGCGCCGATGGTAGTGTGGGGTCTCCCCATGTGAGAGTAGGACATTGCTAGGCTTTAAATTCAAAATACCCCTGACATCGATGATGCTGGGGTATTTTTTTGTCTGAAATTTTGTTAAATCCTTTCTTTGTACCAAAATTAGCTATTTTTAGTCCTTAAATAGCTAATTACTACGGGTTTTAGAGAAACTTCGGAAATTTTACGAATGGACTAATTTCTATTTATAAGTATTGATTTACCCAATTCGTAAAGTCGGGTGCGCTGAGTGCACCTGATACACGATCAATTTCTTGTCCGTTTTTGAATATTGCTAACGTTGGAATAGAGCGAATGTTGTACTTGGTAGAAATTGCCTGTTCTTTTTCAGTTTCAATTTTGATAAAGCGTGCTTTAGGCTCTAACTGAGCGGCAACCTGTTTAAAAGTGGGTGCAAACTGTTGGCATGGGCCACACCAAGTTGCCCAAAAATCTACCACTAATAATTCATCAGTTTTTTCAATCGCACGAGTCAGTTGTGTGCCTGCCATTGAGATTGGTTCGCCTTTATACAGTGGTTTTTTGCATTTTCCACAATTTGGATTATTGCTTAATTTAGTCTCTGGAACCTTGTTAAGTCCACCACAATTCGTACACATAGTGATCATAAATATCTCCTAAATTTTTTTAACTTATTAATATTTATCTATGGGTGGTTGAGTTTTATTGCAAGTCTTTGCGAGTTGATGGGCGTTTTGAACGCGATACTCTGTTCTCTGTTTTCTTGATTTGTTCTTCTTTAGAAATGATGCTATTGACCGATACTAAATCATCCACACTTTGGCTGAGTTTTTTAAAAGCCTTTGGCGCTTGAATCTCAATCATCTGCTGCACAATCCATTTTTCATCAACATCGGTCATTGCCAGTTTTACTTTTTCAGCAAAGTATCTTAAAAAATGATAATCCGGCTCATTGTTGACAAAGTCGTAATCTGAATAATCTTGTGAGCGCTGATTATAAGTACTAACAAAAGCTTTCCAATGATTGCCTTCTCCGATGCGATCTTCTTTATTTTCTTGGTAATAAAAGGCGGACTGCTTAGCCAGTTTGTTAATGAGCTCTTGTCGTTGTTCAGTGTCCAGTGTTTTGAACACCAAGCGGTCGATAGACTGTATGAGAAAGCATAGGTATTCGGCAATAACATCAAAGACTTGCTCTTTTTCAATTACAAAGCCTTCGTTGATTAAATCTTCAAGATGGTTTTTGGTAATACGCCAGCAAATAAACGCCATTGCACCGCCAATATCTTCAATGGTTTTAACTTGGGTTTTGTGCCATTTACTCTTTACTCGCATACAGCGATTTTAACAGTTACTCGCAGTTGTAGTTTCTGAATGAACCAAGATCGTTGACGTTGTCAAAGCCCATTTGCACTAAATAATTTTTAGCTGTTGATGAACGTGCACCTGTTACGCAATATAAAACAATGGCTTTATCATCGCTAAGAACATTTTTAGCACTCATGATAGATTGTAACGGCAAGTTGATGGCGTTAGGTAATGCACCACGTGCAAACTCAGCAGAAGAACGTACGTCTACCAATTGTGCGCCTTCAGACAATAGTTTGCAAGCATCGTTTCCTGTGAATGAGTTGAACATAGTATAATTTCCTCAATTAATTTTTAAGTGAATACTGCTATTTTTAGGTATTCAATCTATATAAGGAAATCATTATATAACAATGTTAAGTAAAAAGCAACTCAGAAACGACATTGAAGCGGTAGAATTAGCCTTAAAAAAACGCAATTTTTCTTTTGATATCAATCAGTTAACTGATTTAGAAAATAAAAGAAAAAAAAATCAAGTTCAGACGCAAGAACTACAAAACCTACGCAATACACAGTCAAAATCGATTGGTAAGGCCAAGGCAGCAGGCGAAGACATTAAGCCACTATTAGCTGCAGTTGCTGATTTGGGTGACAAACTTGATGAAGAAAAATCAGAATTACAAGCCATTCAAGTACAAATTGACGATATTGTCATGGCAATGCCAAATATTCCTCATGAATCAGTGCCAGAGGGTAACTCTGAAGATGATAATGTTGAGGTATCAAAATGGGGCGAGCCAGGACAATATGATTTTGAAGTCAAAGATCACGTTGACTTAGGCGAAGCACATGGGCTGGATTTTGAAACGGCAGCCAAGATATCGGGCGCACGTTTTTCAGTAATGACTGGAAAGATTGCGCGATTGCATAGAGCGTTAACCCAGTTTATGCTAGATCAGCATGTTGAGAATAATGGCTATACCGAGGCTTATGTGCCATATTTGGTCAATGCAGAATCATTAACGGGTACTGGCCAGTTACCTAAATTTGAAGCAGACTTGTTTAAAACCCATTTGCATGGCGAAGAAGGTGAGGCAAAAACACTTTATTTAATTCCAACAGGTGAAGTACCTATTACCAACATGGTGCGTGATACCATTGTCAAAGAGAGTGATTTACCGCTTAAATTTGTCGGGCATACGCCTAGCTTCCGCTCTGAAGCGGGATCTTATGGGCGTGACACACGGGGTTTGATTCGCCAACATCAGTTTGAAAAAGTAGAGTTGGTGCAGGTAGTGAAAGCTGAGGATTCTTATCAAACATTAGAAACGCTAACCAGCCATGCCGAAGGTGTCTTACAAGCATTAGAGCTGCCTTATCGTAAAGTGATATTATGTGCGGGTGATTTAGGATTTTCAGCTGCTAAAACTTACGATTTAGAAGTTTGGTTGCCAGGGCAAAATGCGTATCGTGAGATATCATCTTGTTCTTGTTTTGAAGATTTTCAGGCAAGACGCTTACAGCTTAGATGGAAAAATCCAGAAACCAATAAACCAGAATTGTTGCACACGCTTAACGGTTCAGGTTTGGCGGTGGGTAGAACATTGGTGGCAGTATTGGAAAACCATCAGCAAGCCGACGGCAGTATTAGAATACCCGACGTATTGCACAGTTACATGGGCGGTATTACCGTCATTAATTAATTTTTTATTTTTTATTAGGAGATAACAATGAACTTATTAGACTTAATCGTACCACCCGCATTTGCTGCTGCCGACGGCATCAACTCAGATCCATCAGGTTTGAGCCAACTGATACTACCGGGGCTATTGCTTGCGGTTATGTATGTCTTGTTAATTAGACCACAGCAAAAACGTGCAAAAGATCATAAAGCACTTTTAGTAGCGCTAAAAAAAGGCGATGAAGTAGTGACTAACGGTGGTGTTGTGGCTAAGGTCATGTCAGTGGATGAATCTTTTGCGACATTGGAAATTGCCGATGGTGTGGTAATCAAAGTACAAAAGCAAGGCATTAATCAAAAGCTACCAAAAGGCAGTGCCAAAATCTAAATTAAGGTATAAATAAGCCCATGAATCATTACTCCGGTTTGAGAAATGCGTTAATCGCTTTTTTCTTGTTATTATCAGCGCTTTACGCTTTGCCAAATATTTTTGGTTCAGACTTAGCGGTGCAAGTGTCTAGTGCAGGCGATGCTGCTATTGAGCAATCTGACCTAACTAAAATCACAGCCACGCTAAAACAAAAGAATATTCAATACAAATCGGCAGCCCTGTCAAACCGTCGTATTTTGGTGCGATTTGGTGACAACGCTTCTCAATTGTCGGCGAAAGATTTGCTCAAAACAGAGTTGGGCCGTAACTATGTGGTTGCGCTTAATCTAGCACCTTCGGTGCCACAATGGCTGGATAGTTTGGGCGGTAGAGCTATGTCATTAGGGCTAGATCTTCGAGGTGGTGTGCATTTCTTGCTAGAGGTGGATATGCAAGCAGTGCTAGCAATGTCGATTGATAAATACTATAACGAATTGCGCACTTTGTTGCGTGAAGGTCGTTTGTATAAGAGCATTAAAAAAGAAGGTGACAGTATTGCTATTCGTTTTAAAACACTTGAGTTAAAAGACAAGGCGTTAGCCCGTATTAAGTCAGATATTAGTGATTTGATCGTACTTGAAACTGGTGACCAAGATGAATTATTGATTCAGGTAGGTATTAGTGATGATGCACAAAAAATAGCCAAAAGCAGCGCCTTAAAACAAAATATTACCACACTAAGAAATCGAGTAAATGAGCTGGGTGTGGCCGAACCAATTATTCAACAACAAGGTCTAGAGCGTATTGTGGTACAACTGCCAGGCGTACAAGACACGGCTAGGGCTAAAGAAATTTTAGGTGCAGTAGCCACCCTAGAATTTAGATTGGTAGATGAAAAGAATGATCCGCAAACAGCGATTCAATCAGGCAGAACGCCGATTGGATCGAAGCTTTATTACTTCAAAGATGGGCGTCCATTATTGTTAAAAACCCGAGTAATTACGACAGGTGAAAGTATTACTGGTGCCTCTGCGGGTTTTGATCAAGAAAATAACATTCCAATGGTGAATATTACTTTGGATAGTGCCGGTGGTCGTGCGATGCTTGATACTACTAAGAAGTATTTACATCACCGTATGGCTGTGGTGTTTATTGAAAATCAAGTGGAAACCATCACCGATAAAGATGGTAGAGTCATGCTTGATAAAAAAGGTAATCCGCTAAAGAAGCGCACCACCACCAAAGACATTATTAATGCAGCTACGATTCAGGGTACTTTTTCATCGCGTTTTCAGATTACTGGCATTGACAGTGCCCGCGCAGCAAGTAATTTAGCATTATTGCTTAGAGCGGGTTCGCTTTCAGCACCGATTGAAATTATCGAAGAGCGTACTATTGGTCCAAGTCTTGGTGCAGACAACATTCAAAAAGGTGTGCTATCAGTGATTGTTGGTTTTGTCTTAGTTTTGATATTTATGGCAGTTCGTTA
>DNJI01000072.1 GCA_003489145.1 Gammaproteobacteria bacterium
GTGATTAATGGCGAAACCCCACACTTTGATTTTGTTTGTAACGAATGTGCCCGCGGTGTGGCTGATGTCTCTTACCAGTATGAAATTCCTACCGCTTTTGGCGTACTAACAACTTCAAACATGGAGCAAACCATTGGTCGTGCAGGTGGCTACAAAGGCAACAAAGGCGAAGAGGCGACTATGGCGATGATTGAAATGCTTTATCTGATGAATCAGGCTGATAGCCAAGCGTTTTAGATTATGGCTTTTAAAACCCCAAAACAACGTTCACGCGAGCGTGTCGTCCAAGCTTTATACCAATACCTAGTATCAGGTGGCGAGGTGTTGCAAATTGAACAGCAATTCCTTAATCAAAAAGAAGGTAAGATTTCCAAAGCATTTTTTTCCAACCTGTTCCTTAATATCTTAAGAAATAGAACTGAATTAGACGATCTCATTGCACCCACCATCTCTAGAGAAACTGACGAGCTGGGTTCGGTTGAGCACGCGGTGCTTTACTTGGGTACGTATGAACTTCAAAATAGCATTGAAGTGCCATACAAGGTTGTTATCAATGAAGCACTTGAGATTGCCAAGCTATATGGTGCTGAAGGTGCATATAAGTTAATCAACTCATCACTTGACCAGCTGGCTAAAGAGCTTCGCAGTATTGAGGTTAATGCCTAGGTTAAACATTTAGCGTGCTAAATATTTTTCATGAAACCTATCCTTGTTAAAAATCCATTAGAAAAACTACCAGATATTCTTAAACGAAATATAGATAAAAATCTATGTGTTTGTAATGAAGTGATAAAAATTGACGTTATTAATGCCATTGCCAATGGCGCCATAACTGTAGAAGAAGTAAGAAATCGAACCTATGCTACTGGTGGTAATGGTTGTTGCACTCGTCAAGTCGAGCGGTTAATTGAATGCATTCACTCAATCTAATTTTAGAAATAGTATTTGCGCTAGAAATCTAATCTAGATTAGGCGACAGCAGCCTTTCTGCATCTTCAACAGAAACACCTTTGCGTTTAGCGTAATCTTCAACTTGCTGTTGATTGATCTTTGCCACACCAAAATAACGTGATTCAGGGTGTGCAAAATACCAACCACTAACGGATGCTGTTGGCAACATGGCGTATGAGCTAGTCAGTGTCATGCCGGTGTTTTTTTCTACATCAAGTAGCGCCCATATTTTTTCTTTTTCACTGTGTTCAGGGCAAGCAGGGTAGCCAGGTGCAGGACGAATACCACGGTATTTTTCCTGAATGAATTCGTCGTTATTAAAGTCTTCATCACTATAGCCCCATAGCTCAGTACGGAACTTATAATGCATCATCTCAGCAAAAGCCTCAGCAAAACGATCAGCCACAGCTTTAATCATAATGGAGTTGTAGTCATCGTGGTCGGCTTCATAAGCCGCTACTAATGGGTCAATGTTAATACCAGCAGTAACTGCAAATGCACCCATATAATCTTGCACACCACCATCTTTAGGGGCGATAAAATCACTCAAACAGAAGTTAGACGTGTTGCCTTTTTTATCCAGTTGTTGACGCAGTTGGTTGAGTGTCATTAATACTTTGCCATTCTTATCAGTGAGCTCAATGTCTTCATTCACACTATTGGCTGGGAAGATACCAACCACCGCATTGGCTTGGAGTAACTTTTCATCCATGACTTTCTTAAACATGGCTTTTGCATCTTTAAACAGTGCCGACGCAGATTCACCCACAACTTTATCAGTCAAAATATCAGGAAATTTTCCAGCAAGCTCCCAAGTACGGAAGAAGGGCACCCAGTCAATAAATTCAAAAATTTCATTCAGATCATAATCTTCAAACACATGAACACCCAATTTGTTTGGCGTGGTGATTTGATCAAACTTGAGTTTGGGTTTGTTCTTTCTGGCAGCTTCAAGGCTAATAAGTTTGGTCTTGCCTTTTTTGGCACGTCGTACTCGTACTTCTTCGTACTCTTCTTTGGTGCTTTGCACTAGGGCTGGTTTTAGTTTGTCTGATAACAGTGAGGTAGCAACACCAACAGCTTTAGAAGCATCTTTAACGTAAAACACACCCTTGTCATATCCAGGCTCAATCTTAACTGCTGTGTGTGCTTTTGAAGTGGTAGCACCACCAATCAATAAGGGTAGTTCAAAACCTCGGCGCGTCATTTCTTTGGCTACAAATACCATTTCATCGAGTGATGGGGTGATTAAGCCAGACAAGCCAATAATATCCACATTCTCTTTAATGGCGGTTTCAAGGATGGTTTCAGCCGGCACCATTACACCCAAATCAATAATCTCATAGTTGTTACAAGATAAAACCACACCAACAATATTCTTGCCAATATCGTGCACATCACCTTTAACGGTAGCCATAAGGATCTTGCCTTGGGTCCTAACACCACAACCTTCTTTTTCCTCTTCTAAATAAGGATCCAACCAAGCCACGGATTTTTTCATCACCCGGGCAGATTTTACTACTTGTGGTAAGAACATTCTTCCATCGCCAAACAGATCACCCACCACGTTCATACCATCCATCAGTGGGCCTTCAATCACCAAAATAGGGCGACCTAACTTTTCCAGCGCTTCTTTTGTATCTTCGTCAATAAACTCGGTAATACCTTTAACCAAAGAATGTTCTAAACGTTTTTCAACTGACCAAGTGCGCCACTCTAGATCTCTTTTGTTTTCTTGGATTTCACCCGTGCCAGAAAATTTACCCGCAATATCAACTAAACGCTCACCTGCTTCTGCGTCGCTATTAAGCACAACATCTTCTACCGCTTTTTTAAGTTCTGGATCAATGTCGTCATAAACCACTAACTGGCCTGCATTAACAATACCCATGGTCATACCAGCTTTTACGGCGTGGTATAAAAACACTGAGTGAATTGCCTCACGTACGGGGTTGTTACCTCTAAAGGAGAACGATACGTTAGACACACCACCTGATATTTTGGCATACGGTAGGTTTTTGGTAATCTCACGGGTGGCTTCGATAAAGTCTACGCCGTAGTTATTGTGTTCTTCAATACCGGTGGCTACCGCAAAAATATTCGGATCAAAAATAATGTCTTCTGGTGGAAAGCCAACCTCATTTACCAATATGTCATAAGCTTCGGTACAGATTTCAATTTTGCGTTGTTGTGTGTCGGCTTGGCCAACTTCATCAAAGGCCATGACGATAATCGCTGCACCATAGCGCTTACATAAATTGGCATATTTAACAAAGTTATCTTTACCTTCTTTAAGTGAAATTGAGTTAACAATCGCCTTACCTTGCGTACATTTTAAGCCGGCTTCAATGATCTCCCATTTGGATGAGTCCACCATCAGTGGCACTCTAGAGATATCCGGCTCAGAAGCAATCAGATTCATAAATCGAACCATGGCCGCCTTACCATCCAACATGCCTTCATCCATGTTGATGTCCACTACTTGTGCACCATCTTCTACTTGTGTACGGCAAATATCGAGCGCTTCTTCATATTCTTCATTGAGAATTAAGCGCTTGAACTTGGCAGAGCCGGTAACGTTAGCGCGCTCACCCACATTGATAAACAAGGATTCATCACCAATATTAAAAGCTTCCAGGCCAGATAATCGACACTCAGGTTTAATGTTCGGGATTTTTCTAGGTGGCAGCCCATCAATCGCATCAGCAATGGCTTTGATATGGTCAGGGGTAGAACCACAACAACCGCCCAAAATATTAACCAAGCCAGACTCGGCCCATTCGCCGACTTGCTCACTCATGGTAATAGCACCCAAGTCATACTCACCAAACTCATTTGGCAGGCCAGCATTCGGATGTGCAGAGGTGTAAGTGTTAGAAACACGCGACATCTCAGCCACGTATTGGCGCAATAAATCAGGGCCTAAGGCACAGTTAAGGCCAATAGAAATAGGATTAGCATGACGTAGTGAATTATAAAAAGCCTCGGTCATTTGCCCAGATAGGGTACGACCAGAAGCATCAGTAATGGTGCCTGAGATCATAATCGGCAGCTCAACGTCATCATCTTCAAACACTTGTTGTACGGCAAAAATAGCCGCTTTAGCATTTAGCGTGTCAAAAATAGTTTCAATTAAGATGATGTCCGAGCCACCTTCAATCAGGCCACGAGTTGATTCCATATATACACCAACCAACTCATCAAAGCTAACGTTTCTAAAACCAGGATCATTCACATCCGGTGAGAGCGAACAAGTACGAGAAGTTGGGCCAATGACACCGGCAACAAAGCGTGGTTTGTCTTTGGTAGAAAACTCATCACAGGCTTCACGTGCTAATCGGGCGCTCTCCACGTTAATTTCATAGGCGAATTCTTCCATCTTATAATCAGACATGGAAGTTTTGGTGGCGTTAAAAGTATTGGTCTCAACAATATCGGCACCCACCTCAAGGTAGGATTTGTGAATATCTTGAATAATTTGAGGCTGTGTGAGTGATAAAAGGTCGTTATTACCTTGCACTAAGATGTGCCAATCTTTAAAGCGTTCACCGCGATAATCTTCTTCGCTAAGCTTGTGCTTTTGGATCATGGTACCCATGGCACCATCAAGCACTAAAATTCGCTTTTCTAAAAGAGATTGTAATATCTGTTCTGTCGACATGTTTGGTATTATAATTAAGTCTAATTTAATAGGGGGTTTTGATGAAAAAATTGTTTGTGGCGTCTTTATTTTTAGTTAGTTTTAATGCCAATGCATTTTTAGACTTTAACAGTTATGATTCAGGCTATGACGATAACAATTGGCCGGTTTGGACACCAATGTTTTGGATGGAAAAAGTCACCGACAATAACATGTTCGGTAATAAGCGTAATCAAGGTTATGGCTACCCTTATAATAATCGCCCTTACAATATTAACGCTTCACGCTTTGACATGGGTCAGATGCCAACCCCTGATCAAGCTTACCAAGCAGACAGCAATCGCATGCCACACCCAACACCAATGTTTATGACGCCTGCAGCGCAATCATTCTCTAATCCAGATAACATGCCAAGAACGGGTGGCTATGACTTACCAAGCCCTTATCCGAGTAACTATCAGTTCAATCAACCATCTAGTCCATATCCGAGCGGATTTTAACTATCGACCAATTTTAAACAATAGTATTGACTTATAATATTACTATGTTATAATATGCTTTCCTTTTATATAATTTATGGAGATATGACAATGAAAAAGATAATCGCAATTTTTGCAATGGTAGCAGCACTAGGTGCTAACGCTTTTTGGAATAACAACAGCACACCGTGGAATAACGGTTATGGTAACAACAGTGGTTACCAATCTGATAACGGTATGTTTGGTTACAACCCATACGACTACTGGGATCCACGTTGGTACATGGAAGAAATGAGCAACATGGTTGATGAAATCGACGATGAAATCAACAGTAACAGTAATAACAATGGTTATGGTTACAACCCGTACAGCAACGGTCCTTGGAATAACAACACGCCATGGAACAGAACTGCACCGGCTGCACCTGCACCTACTGCTCCAGCAAAATAATTTAATTTATTTTTGCAAGAAAAAACCAGCACTTGTTGCTGGTTTTTTTTCGTCTGATGAAAATTATTGGTCTATAATGACCTTTCATTTTTTAAATATATAGAGGAGAGCGAGATGAAAAAAATTATGACAATTTCACTATTAACCTTAGCGTTAAATGCAACAGCAGGTTGGGGTGGTAACAATAGTCCTTGGGGTAACAACAGTTTTAACAACGGTCCATGGGGCGGTTCTAACAATAACAACGGTATATTTGGTAACAACCCATACTCAATGTTTACACCAGATTGGTTCAGTGAAGAAATGGACGACATGATGGATGAGTTTGATTCTAATAACAGTGGCCCTTGGGGTAATAACGGTTGGAATAATAACAATCCGTGGGGCAATAGAGGCTTTAGTAATAACAGTCCTTGGGGTAACAAAGGCTTTAATAACAGCCCATGGAATAATTCTAATTTCAATAATGGTCCTTGGAGAGGTCAAACTGGCCCTTGGAATAACAACGCTTTTAAAAACGCTCCATGGAGCAACTACGGTTATAACAAAGTCATCCCTATAGCAGCAGATACTGGCGCTAAATAACCCAAACAAACAAATCGTTTAATATCAAAAAAGCCGGCTTTATGCCGGCTTTTTTGTTGCTAAAATACTTTAAAACAATTTGTAAAATTTATCAAAGTTTTTGGAGATATTCTTAACCTAAATGTGGACCTACATACTCAGACGTGCGTTATACAGTATTCCTATTTTATTAGGGGTTAACCTTATTACGTTTCTGTTGTTTTTTATGGTTAATACGCCCGACGATATGGCGCGTATACAGCTAGGCGCCAAGCATGTCACGCAAGCTGACATTCACACCTGGAAAGAAGAAAAAGGCTATAACAAACCCTTGTTTGTTAATACTGATCAATCGGGTTCGGCAATACTGACAGACACCATTTTTTACCAAAAATCCATTCCTTTGTTTCAGCTTGATTTTGGCCATTCAGACTCAGGTAGAAACATCAATAAGGATATTTCTCAGCGTATGTGGCCATCATTAGCCTTGGCCATTCCATCCTTTATTATTGCACTAATTACCAACATCGTATTTGCCATGTGGATGGTGATGTTGCTCGGTACCAAATTAGAGCGAATGAGCCTAATTTTTACCGTGGCACTGATGTCGATATCAGGGCTTTTTTACATCATTATCGGTCAAAAAATTGTCGCTGGCCTATGGCATTGGTTTCCCGTTTCTGGTTATCAAGATGGTTTAGAATCTTGGCGTTTTGTACTACTGCCAGTATTGATTGGTGTGGTCGCCGGGCTCGGCTCAGGGGTTAGATGGTATCGCTCAATCTTCTTAGAGGAAATTAACAAGCCGTATGTTAATACGGCTCGTGCCAAAGGCCTTAGCGAGCAACAAGTACTATTTAAACACGTGCTAAAAAATGCCATGATTCCAATTCTAACCGGTGTGGTTGTCATCATTCCATCGTTATTTATGGGTAGCTTAATCATGGAGAGTTTCTTCTCTATCCCGGGTTTAGGTAGTTACACCATCGATGCGATTAATTCACAAGATTTTGCCATTGTTCGTGCCATGGTATTTTTAGGTTCAATCCTTTATATTATCGGCCTACTGTTAACGGATATCTCCTACACTTGGGTTGATCCGAGGGTGAAGTTCAAATGACCTTTGTCTGGCTATGGACCGACTTCTTGCTTTGGGTGTTATTCGCCATAAGCATGGTTGCCGTAGTGAAAATACGCGGCAACGAGTTGTTATTACAAAAATGGCAAAAAATCTTTGCCCAGCCTTTGGCGTTGTCTGCTTTTATTGTCTTTGCCTTTTATATTTTAATCGGCCTGTCAGACTCCATTCATTTTAGACTGGACAACAATACCACGACTTACAGTGTATTGGATAGGGCGCTATTACCCGCCTTAGAAGCTGAAGAAAAAACCTACTCCACACCGCTGAATTTTGAACAATTTTCAAAAGAATATTTAGACAACGGTCTTCGTGGACGCGTACACCTAAACCTAGTTTCAGCAGATATCACCAATGCCAGTGATAACACCAAAAATCTATTAGGCCTTAGCACCAATGCACTATTTTATGCGCTCGCTATTTTTATTGCCTTTATTCTATTTTTAGCAAAATTCACCACCATTAATACTAAAGACAATCGACCCGCTTTAGCCACTGTTTTTGTGTTGCTGTTTTTCTGCACTTGGGTGGTATTACTCATGCCAAATTATCATATCTTAGGTACGGATAAAGCCGGTATTGATGTCTTTTACAAAGCCGTTAAGAGTATTCGCACAGGTATGGTATTTGGCTTATTGACAACGCTTTTAGCCCTACCACCTGCCATTATTTTAGGGCTAATGGCAGGCTATTTCAAAGGTAAAACTGACGATGTAATTCAGTACATTTACACCACTATTAATGCCATTCCAGGTATTTTGCTCATTGCCGCCTTGGTGTTAATATTACAAGTGTATATGGACGAACACGCTTCTGATTATGCTTCTGCTTTAGAGCGTTCAGATCTCAAATTATTACTACTTTGTGTGATACTCGCACTCACTTCGTGGACCGGTTTGTGTCGCTTAATTCGCGCCGAAACCCTCAAACTCTCAGAGCTAGAATTTGTCCAAGCTGCCAAAGTATTTGGCGTCAGTAATATTAAAATTTTGTTTAATCACCTAATGCCTAATGTCATGCATTTGGTGCTCATCTCCATTGTGCTTGATTTCTCAGGCTTAGTGTTAATTGAAGCAGTGTTGTCATACGTTGGTGTGGGTGTCGATGCCACTACCATGAGTTGGGGCAATATGATTAATGCTGCACGTTTAGAACTCTCTACCGATCCAGTGGTTTGGTGGCCATTGGCTTCTAGCTTTATCTTTATGTTTGTTTTAGTGCTTAGTGCCAATCTGTTTGCTGATCGTGTGCGTCAAGTATTTGACCCAAAAGGAGATGAAGATGCCTAGGCCTTTACTCAATATTGAAAATCTATCAATTTTCACTAAATCACAAAAAATCGTAAAAAATATCAGCTTCAGCATTAACCAAGGAGAAATCTTTGCTTTGGTGGGTGAGTCTGGCTCTGGAAAGAGCTTAACTGCCTTAAGTGTGGTTGATTTACTCGCAAAAAACCTTAAAAAAAGCGGTAATATCACCTATGAAGGTGCTGATTTAAGTCATTCTCAAAATATTCAAAATTTTCGCGGTTCAGAAATAGCCTTTATTTTCCAAGATCCCACCAATAGCTTAAACCCTATCATGACCATTGGCGAGCAAGTAGACGAAGTATTAGCCTTGCATACCAATTTAAGCAAAAAACAGCGTAAATCAAGCGTTTTAGACCTTTTTAAGCAGGTTGATTTGGATACTAGTAATCAAATGGTCACACGCTATCCTCATCAAGTTTCTGGCGGGCAAAAACAACGGGTGATGATCGCCTGTGCACTCGCCGGTGGCGCCAAATTACTCATTGCTGATGAGCCAACCACCGCACTTGATGTCACCACACAGAAACAAGTCTTAGAGTTATTGCTAGATTTAAGAAAAAATCGAAAATTATCGATATTGCTGATTACACACGATTTATCCGTGGTCAAGCTCATGGCAGACAGAGTAGCAGTTATGCATCAAGGTAGCATCATTGAAAATCGAGATAAAACCGAATTTTTTAAAAATCCAATTGAAGCTTATTCTAAAAAACTTTTAGTCTCTTTGCCAAAAGGTAATCGAGATCAAACCTTTGGTAATGTACTGATTAAGGGCGATAAAGTTAAGGTTTATTTCCCCATTAAAACTGGCCTTTTTCGGCGCACTACGGATTATGTTAGAGCTGTTGATGAGATCAGTTTTAGCCTTAAGCAAGGGCAAAACCTTGCCATAGTGGGTGAATCTGGCTCGGGTAAAACCACACTTGCCAAAGCCATTATGCGCCAGTTAAGTTTGTTTGATGGCCATGTTAGTATGGACAATCAACCGATTACAGATTATGCACGCAAGGCTTACGCCTCCAAGGTGCAAATTGTGTTTCAAAATGTCACCTCGAGTTTTAACCCGCGAATGCGTATTTCACAAACCTTACTTGAAGGTTTGCAAGCGTTAAACCCAAGCCAAGCCAATACCACTTATTTGAGCGAACTATTGCAAGAAGTAGAGCTTGATCCCGAACTTATGCATCGCTACCCACACGAACTCTCAGGGGGTCAATTGCAGCGTTTATCAATTGCACGTGCCATTAGTGTTAACCCAGAAGTGATTATTTGTGACGAACCTACTTCAGCGCTCGATGCCACGGTTAAAGTGCAAATACTCGATTTGTTGTTACGCTTGCAGCGCGAGAAGGGCGTGAGTTATATCATCATTACTCACGATATTTCCATCGTGGATTATTTTTCTGATCACATGATTGTGATGAAGCAGGGTAAAGCCCTAGAGAGTGGCGTTACCCACGATATTCTCGCCAATCCTAAAAACGATTACACCCAAGCATTACTCTCTTCTGTATTGTCTTAGTGGCGTCCTTAAGGTAAAATTTCGCACTCAAATTAACCATTTTTAAAACAGGATTCGGCATGAGTGACAATTGTATTTTTTGTAAATTAAGAGACGAGCGCGTTATTTATGAGTGTGAGCACACCAAAGCATTTATTGACACTTATCCTGCTTCACCTGGGCATACACTCATTATTCCTAAACGCCATTTTGCCACTTATTTTGAAGCCACTGATGATGAAATATTGGCTATTGGCAAAGCGCTCAAAGCCGCTAAAAAAATCCTTGATAAAGAGTTTTCACCCGATGCTTATAACATCGGTGTTAACAATGGCGGTGCCGCAGGGCAAAGCGTCATGCACCTGCATGTGCACTTAATCCCACGATACCAAGGCGATGTCGAAGATCCAAAAGGCGGTGTACGTTGGATTCTAAAAGACAAAGCCAACTATTGGGACAACAAAGACACAACCAAAAGAGTGACTTAGTCAGAAAAAAAGTACAATTAAAAAATCGTTTTCCTGTTTTTGCTTTCTAATTAAATTAGGCGTATAGTTGAATTGAACCAATAGAAAAAAACAGGAGACAGTATGAAAATCAAAAGCATGGTAATAGCTGTCACAACGGCAGTATCAGCAACTGGAACGGCCTTAGCGACTCAATCATGGGCAAATGATTACACGCAATCGATGCACTTGAAATCAAAGGTTAATACACAAATTGTACAGCCTTGGCATAAAGGTTATCAACCAGAAGTCCAGCCTTGGTCTAAGTTAAGCAGCCGTCACTTAAAGAGTGCAAGCAGAATGTATAACCACGGCATTAAAAGGGTATAGCTAAGTTTTTACATTCATAAACTAAGCTTATTTTTTTAGTTTGTTTTGTATGTGCATATTTTGTTGACCGAAGCTCGACAATGAAGGTGTGAGCATGGTGAATATTGAACGACTATTATTAAAACCAAGCGCCTATCCTCATCATGTAGATGAGGTAGAGCACGTTGAGACGCACATTTCTCACATCTTTTTAGCTGGTGAGTATGCCTACAAAGTTAAAAAACCACTTAATCTTGGGTTTTTAGACTTCTCTACGCTTGAGGCTCGTAAACACTTTTGTGCTGAAGAGGTGCGCCTCAACTCAAGACTAGCAAAAGATATTTATATTGATGTTGTATCAATTATCCGTAATGATGATCGAGTTTTCATTACTGATGAACAAACTGAAAAATACACGAACGTTGTTGAATATGCCGTGAGGATGCACCGTTTTGACCGTGAAATGGAGTTAGATAAACTACTGGAAAATCATTCTAAGTATTGGAAAGATGAGTGGCTAGATGAGCTCTGCATAACTGTGGCTAAGTTTCACTTAGATTCTAATAGAGCTAAGATTAACTCAGGTTATGGTGAAGTCGATGTTATTTTTTCATTTGCACTTGAGAATTACATCCAGATTAAGCAACATTTGCACAATCATCAGCATATTGTTAAAACCTCTGAACAACTCCAAGAATGGACCGCCTTACAAAAGAAAAGACTTTCTGGTGAGATTGATTCACGATTGAAGAATGGATTTGTTCGGGAATGTCATGGAGATATGCATTTAGCAAATATGGTGCATTGGAAATCAAAGGTGCAAATTTTTGATGGTATTGAGTTTAATGATGAGCTCCGATGGATCGATGTCATTAGTGAAGTGGCATTTTTAGTTATGGATTTGGAAAGTCGAGAGAGGCCTGATTTAGCTTGGCAATTTTTAAACGGCTATCTTTCTTTAACTGGCGATTATGCAGGCTTGATTTTATTGGATTTTTACCGTAGTTATCTCGCTAGTGTTCGTGCCAAGGTCTTGTCAATTCGATGTGCACAACTAAACGTGAGAGATACTAAAGAACAAAAAATCCTACTTGATGGAGTGGAGCATTATTTAGCATTAGCAAGCACCTACACCCAACCTAGAAAACCTAGTGTAATTATGCTACATGGCCTATCTGGCAGTGGAAAAAGCACACTTGCTGCCAGCCTTAATGAACGACTATTGGCTATTTGGATTCGCTCCGATGTTGAAAGAAAGCGTCTATTCGGCTTATTTGATGGCAGTCAAGGTTCATTACTGAAAGGGGATATGTATGCTCCAGAGGTAACCAAAGTCACTTATCAACGATTGCTTGATTTAACCAAATCCATTATTGAGGATGGTTATAGTGTTATTGTTGATGCAACTTTTCTTCAGCTAAAAGAGCGTCAAATGTTTTATCAGGCTTTTGATAAAACTGATGTTCCTATTATCATTCTTGATTTACAAGTAGAAAATAACGAACTTCGTGAGCGTGTTAGACAACGTTCAAATGATCAAAACAATATCTCGGATGCTGATGTGAGTGTATTGGAACAACAATTTCACTCATTGGAGCCACTCAAAGACACTGAAAAGGTGACAATATTACATATAAATGCAAATACAATCCTAGATTCAAAAGTAATTGCAAATAAAGTACGTAAATCGATAAATACAACAAATTAACATTGAAGGAGTACAATCGTAAGTAGGTAATTGAATAAAGGAGCATGTGATGCAATGCAATGTAGGTAGGGAAGACAAAATTGTTAGATTCGTTGCTGGTGCTGTTGTTATTGGAGCAGGATTTTATTACGGCTCGTATTTAGGAGTAATTGGCGTTGTATTAGTGTTTACAGCGTTGTTTGGTTTGTGTCCTGTATATTCAATTTTTGGTATATCAACTTGTAAAAAAGATTAGTCTATCTATCTTTATTATTAAGGGTCTTTTTAACGGGTTGAAAGGGCTTGACTATGATTTTATTGATTAAAAATTTCTTTATTTTTCTATTAATTTTTTTCCTATCTTCTGTTGTTTATTCTAACGCTTTTCAGCTTAAACAGATTGCTTCAGGTTTGGGCGTACCTTGGAGTATGGTTTTTATCCTGAGTCATCATGTGAACAGCCTTTTGATGAAACCTATAAGGCTCCAGGTGTTGGCTTTTTATCTGAATTGGTACTTGATTGGGAAAAGTACTCAAAAGCCCTCTCTGAGGATGTTTTAATCTTTAGATTTGGAGTGGTATTGTCAGTGAAAGGTGGTGCTCTTTCACAGATGTTATTGCCATTTAAGTTAGGTCTTGGTGGCCCAGTGGCAGGTGGAAAACAATGTTTTTCATGGATTCATGTTGATGATTTACTCAAGGCGTTTTCTTATGCTATTGAGCGCCCAGATATGCAGGGCGTGTTTAATCTAACCTCTCCAAACCCCGTCACACAGGCTAAATTTGGTCAAACTCTAGCAAGTTTATTGCATCGACCTTTTGTATTGCCTTTATTCAAATGGCAAATTAAGTTATTATTTGGTGAAGGTTCTCAGGTATTAACACAGGGTGTGTCAGTAGTGCCTACAAAATTACTACAATTGGGTTTTAAATTTGATTATGCAGAGGTGAGGTTGGCATTAAAGGACATTATTAAAAATAAAAAATAATGTCGAATATTTAATTGG